>CAYLQF010000023.1:0-15923 GCA_964385735.1 uncultured Ruminococcus sp.
CCGCAATGCTTAACGATTGCCCGAAGACCTGTTCCGTGAAGCCCCAAATCAACAAAACCGTCGAAGCACCTTTCCATAATTTCAAGCTTTTTTTCGTTCCAATGCTCCTGTGTATAATTGGCCACGCTATCTCTCCCCATTGATTTAAAACATTCGTCTCAAATTAAGCATAGCATAAAATCCCCGAAAATGCAATAAAATTTTTTCTGTAACATTTTTAGTATAAGCCTGTATTTTTAGGGCAGCTCTGTTTACATATATGGCTTGAAAAATCAAACAAAAAATGTTATATTAAATTCAAGAAAGGGCTTGCTTTGAAAACAGCCTTCATTTTCATATTCAGTCAGGGAAAATCGCTTTGAGCGTAAACGGCATATAAGGTCTAAAGCCTTGATTTTAATTTTTGGAGGAATGGTCTTGCTTAAAAAAATATTATGCGTTTTTATTTCGGGCTTGATTTTGATAAGCCTTGCAGCCTGCAAAAATGAGGAAAAAACGCAAGAAAACGATAAGCTTAAAGAAATCAAAACAGTTACCGTGGAGGATACTGATACACTTGAGGCGATAGCTCCCGAGGGAGACGCCGCTCAAACCGAGCTTGCCTTAAAGGATTTCGGCGGCTCGGAAATTTTGTATTATTCTCCGACCGAGCTTAACGATAAGACCAAAAATAAAATTTCCGCATTCCAAAAGGCATATAATTGCACGGTGAAAATTTCCGTGGGCAGCGGTAATGTAATCGAGGATTTAAAATATGCAGGTGAAGCCGGAATTTTTTATGACATTATAGAAACCGACAACGGTGCTTTTACCGAGCTTATGCGAAACGGCTTTTTAAGTCCGCAAAACGAGTATATTTCTTCTGCGGATATTTACAGCCTCGGTGATGCGAAAAATGCCGGTCTTAATTCGGCTGTTTTGTCAAGATTTACCGTCGGTGATAAAATATATGCCTCAGGCTCCTTAAATTCCTGTGATTTTTATCTTGTTTATTATAATAAAAAGCTTTTTGCCGATAACGGTCTTGACGATTTGTATTCTCTTTTCGTTACCGAAAAATACAGTATGTCTTATTTTTCTGCTTTATCCGGCTTAAACGATTATATTTCCGGTACAAGCCTGCTTCAGCTTCCCGAGCTTTCGGATTGGCTCAATATAAAAGCGCAGCCGATGACAGCCTTTGAAAACGGAGAATTTGTAAGTAAATTTTACAATTCGCAAGCAATATCGCTTTCCGAGCAGTATCAAAGGCTTATTTACGGTGAAAATCCTATCTCAATTCCGAAATCCGGCAGTCGTTCCTTTGAAAACGGCAAGGCGTTTATGTATATAGGCAGAATTTCACAGTACGGTGAGCTTTCGGTTAAGGCCTCGGAAAGCTCTGAGTTCGGGCAAAGCTCGGAAAATCTCGGCTGTGTGCCGCTTCCTGCCGATATAAACGATACGGCGGTTCAGCCTGCCGCCGCAGTAAGGGCTTATTCCTCTATGAACGGTTCGGCAAACGGCATTGCCGCTGCCTGCTTTGCACTTTTCGAAAGCCGCATAATCGATAATTTTGAGGATACGGCGATTTCAATGGCGGTAAGCGAATATATCGTCGGTTCCTTTAATCAAAACGGATATGTTTCAGAGCTCGATTTTACCGCCAAGGACGGTGAAAGCAGCCTAAGCTCTTTGATAAATTCCGTCGGCTTAAAGCTCAGGGACGGTAACGATGCCGCAATGGCTATGTCCTCGCTGATGTGGCAGGCAAATGAAATTGTTGAGTCAGCCTCGACCGATATTATGCAGCGAATAAAATAAAATCGGCTGACCGTTCTGCCCTCAAATGCAAGCACATCTGCATTTATGTTAAAATTAAATAAATTTGTTCAAAAAACAATTGCTTTTGTGTCTGCTTTGGTGTATTATTACTTCGTATCCTGATTAAAAGCGCTTTTATGTGCTTTTAATTTAAAAATCCACTTTATAAGGAGAAAAAACATATGAAAAAAATTGTTAAAAGCTCAATTATGCTGCTTATTGCGGTAATTTTGACAATCCAAGGTACGGTCTGCTGCCTTGCGGACGAGGCTTCGGATTACGGCAGCTTCGAAAAAGGCTACTATACCACAGACAATAAGGTAAGGGGCTATAACTTTTGGAAGCATGATGCAGTAAGCGTAGGTCTGCAAAACGGCAGCTTTGAAGAGGGCTATAAATATTGGTGGTCCTCAACTATAAGCAAGGATACCTCTCAGGTTTTCAGAGCCGAGGAGTGCTTTACTCTTCAAACAGAGGAAAACGGAAATCATTATATGGTGTCAAATACAACTCAGGATTATCAGAACATCGCAACCATGCCCTTTACGCTTGAAAATCTTACAGTAGGGCAGGAGCTTGTTCCCATTTATGATTGGCGTGGCTCCTCGCAGTTTCAGGTTGTTCTTCAGCAATGGAATGCAGACGGTGAAAATCGTATAGCCTTCGGCACAAATCAAATAATCCTTGAAGCCGAAAACGACGATGAATGGACAACTCAGTTTACATACAGATATTCGGGTGATGAGAAAAACCCCTGCGGAGTTGTTGAGCCCAACAGTGAGGGAAAATTCAAATTCACTCTGCGTATTGAGGTTATTTCACCGAGCACCGAGGTTGAAATAGATAATATTCAGCTCGGAATATACAGAAGAAGCGAAAGAAAAATATATTCGCTCGACGGTAAAACCGTGCTTTACGATTTCGAAGAAATTGAAGCCTCTCAGGTTCAGGATGAGGTTGAAGAGGATGAGCCCTACTTTGATTTAGACGAAGAGGAAGAGGATACCGAGCTTATCGACGATAATATAGACGAAGATAACAAAAGCGAAGGCCTCGGATGGCTTTTATATGTAATAATAGGCACCGGTGCCGTTGTGGTAGCTGCGGCTGCCGTAATTACGGTTCTCGTTATAAAGAAAAAGAAATCGGCAAAGCCCGAGGCGGATACACCGCTCTCAGAGGAAGCCGCCGAGCCCGAACAGGCAACAGAAGAAAACGAGAATAAGGAATAATAAATACCTTTACTTTTGAATAGGAATACCGATTCCTTAAAATCCATATATCAAAAGGAGAAAAAATATGTTTAAAAAAATTGCAGCAGCGCTTCTTTGTGCTTGTATGATTTTTTCACTTGCGGCGTGTGGCTCAAGCGGCGATAAGAAGCAAACGGTTGTAACCATGAAGGACGGTGTGCCTTCGGCGCCGGGCGATGCTTTCGAGCTGCCCGAGGTTAGTCAGGCAAGCGGAGCGCCCGTAATAGCAACCGTTACCAAGCAGGCTGATCCCGATACCACCGTAACCGTTACCGGCGAGGGCTTTACCGGTGCAAAGGCTTACATTTACGCTCAAACCGATAAGTCAAACGGTAAGAAATACGAGGTAAAAGCAACAGTTACCGACGATACCGATATGGCAGTTACCATAGATTCCTCGGTAGCCTACGGAATGTACGGCTTGTACATTGAAAACTCCTCCGGTACAAGTGATATAAAACTTATCAATAAGCCCTCTGTGTGGTGGGTGGATATTGTAACCGTTTCCGCCGATCAGGAGTTTTCGATTTACGGCGAAAACCTAACAACAAATAATGCTGACGGTGCCGATAAAGCCCATGTTTATTTTGTTTCCGAAAGCAATAAATACTGCGAGGCAAATGTCGTTTATGCCGACCCCTACAAGGTTACGGTTAAGATACCCTCCTGTCTTACAGACGGTGAGGAATATACCGTAAGAGTTCATAACGGTCACGGCGGCGAATATGGCTTTGCCGATGCCGAGGAAAAGATAACCTATTATAAAGAGGCAGTAGAGTATTTCGGCGGCGAAAAAATCGATGTTACCGATTACGGTGCTGTTCCCAACAAGAAAAACAACGATGATACCGAGTTTGTTCAGGCTGCGATAGATGCCGCTAATGACGGTGATACTATTTACTTCCCGAAGGGAACCTATCTTGTTAAGTCAACCCTTACAATCGAAAAATCCCTTAAATTCGAGGGTGCCGGAACGGATAAATCCATAATAGTTGCAGGCGTTAAGCTTGAAGGCTATGTGTTTGAAGTAAAAGCTTCTCCGGTTGAATTTACCGGTCTTGCTTTTGAAGCCATAAGAGACAGTAAGCTCAAGGCCGGCTTTATAAAAGCAAGAGGCGTAAAAGTTGATAACGAACGGGCGCTTTATATACATGACTGTAAGTTTACCTCCTCGGCTTCGCTTAAATCCCGCAGTATGGTTTTCCCGATATATGTTCTTGACAGCTCCGAGGGTATTGTTGTTGAAAACAACGAGCTTGAAACAACGGGTCTTATTCATCTCAATTCCGTAAATAAGGCCTTTGTAAGAAACAACAGCTATAAGGGTATGCTTTACAGCACGAATTATTATAATCAAAATTCTATATTTTTAGTAAACACTCAGAATATTGATGCCTCCGGAAATACGATGTACGGTAAGGATATTGACGATGATCCCTCGGGAAATATAACCGATGGTGATCTTACCGTCGGCAGAGCCTTTGCAATACAGGGCTATTGCTATGATTTCTATGCTGCCAAAAACGATATACAGCGTGCAGGCCTACCTGATGATAATGCCGGCGAGCAGATAATGCTTGAGCATATTTCCTGTATATACGACGGCTTGATTAAATCCTCAACAGACACAGAAATCACCATGCCGGACGATTATACAAGTCAGGTTTCCACGGACTCTATAATGACTATAATAAGCGGTAAGGGTCAGGGTCAGTACAGAACAATTTCCACCTTTAAGAAGAAAACCATGACCATAAGCGAGTCGTGGGATATAGTGCCCGATTCCACAAGCAGGGTGCTTATTACCAAGTGCTTCCATAATATAGCGATACACGCCAATACAATGGACTGTTACGCAAACTACGCTTCAAATCCGGGTGCTACAACCGGCGTTCAGGCATACGGTAATATTACCAATATGTTTATAACGGGGAATACCTTTAAAAATATGTCCTACGGAATATGCCTTTCTCCGCATTATAAAGCATCCGATGCAACAGAGGCTAAAAACTTTATTGATTGGTCGATAGTTGCAAACAACAAGATTGAGCGCTGCTGTATAGGTATACGCTTTAATATGTGCGTAACCGACCCGCTTTCCGGAAATATACCGGGGCGCTTCGGTGTAGGCGTTTCAATAAGAAGTAACTCGGTTTCCAACATTCGAGACTATTTGAACGACGGCTGGAAGGGCCTTGGCGGCGTAGGCTTTGCCATAGGTGATATTTCAAAGAGCGACTGTTCAAATGCCGCTAACTACGGTATTTGGGACGGTGAGTGGCTGTACGGCGTTGTTATAGAGAAAAACACCTTTAATGAATGTGCCGTAACCGATGTTGCGTTTTACAAGCATACGGGAAGCATTATCCTCAGACAAAATACAAATGCAAACGGCGATGCAACCTATACACTCGGTTATCTTGCCAAGGAGCCGATTATAATTAAGTAACGGCTGCCGTTATAAAATACTATTTGCGCCGCAACGGTGTCCCATAAAGCAAAGCATGGCTTTGAGATTGCCGTTTCGGCGCTTTTTTACAGGGAATAAGGTTATGAAGCTGTTTTCGTCACATCTAAAAACAATACATTTTTTATCTGCTTTTTTCTTAGCCGGAGCAATAGGCTTAGCCGGCTTTTTCGCATTTGCCGATAGTAGCGCCTCGGCCTCTGTTGATGATTATTCGGCAGCAAGCTACGGAAGCGTCGATTCGGGAATAACCTTTGCTGAGGGAAACGGCATAAACGATATAGCCTATTTGCAGGGCTTTATGAACGGTGATTTTTCTTACGGCTTAAAATTTTGGGGCGGGCTTAACAATAAGGCACCGAGCGATTTTGTTGCTGTGTCCTCCTCGGGAGAAAACAAGTATCTTGAGTTTAAGGAAACCGCCACTTCGGGGGATGGTCTTACAACCCTGAGATTTTCCGCCGCAAAGCTGCTTGCGGGCAAGCCGGTCGTTTTGGTTTATGATTGCAATATGCCGTCTCAGGTCGAGGCTTCGCTTGTGCAGTGGGATATAAACAGAACGCAGCTTCTTTCTTCGGGCGAATGGAAGCTTTTGTACGAGGCTAAAAACGAAAACGAGTGGAATACCGTTGTTACAAAGCCTATATATCCTGTAATGGTACCCGAGGGCGGATACTACGAGCTTTATTTCTTTATAGAGCTTAGATTGATAACGCCCTTACAGGGAGTGAAAATCGATAATATCAGACTTGCATATACAAATGAAAACGAGGTAATTTACGATCCCGACGGAAATGAAATCAAGGGCGAATCCAGAAGCGAGGATGTTGCGGAGGAGCCCGGCGTTATCTATGACCCGTCTGCCAATCGAAATACGGCATCAGAGCTACAGTCTCAAACAAATCAGGACGAGCAGGGCGGCGATAATGAAGACCTTATCCGTATTCTTATTATAGTCGGCACAGCCGCCCTTGCAGTGGTACTTGCAGTTGGTCCGTCTATTGTAGTAAAGGCTGTAAGAAGCAAAAAGAACAGCGGAAAGGAATTTTCCGAAATGCTTGAACAGATGGATAAGGACAGTAACGAATATATAGACATAGACGAAAAGGAATAAATTTATGAAATCCACAAATAAATTCTTTGTTTTGCTTGCTTGTGCGGCTTTGCTGCTTTCAACCGTCTCAATTTCGGTTGCCGCTCAGGCGGATGAGGATTATTACGGAACCGAAGCCGAGGGAATGTATATTAAAAGCTATCAGGTTAATAAAACCACTCCGCATGAGGGCGTTATAAATTGGGATTTTTCGCAGGGCTTTAAATATTGGGGTGGACTTGGCGGTAAAAAGGTGCTTGATGTTGCTCAGCTTGTAACCGAGGGCTCTGTAAGGTGTGTCAGGCTTACCGGCGAGGAGCAATGGAACGGTATAACAACACCTCTTATCGTTACCGAGGACCTTAAGGTAGGTCAACAGGCATGCATAGTTTACGATTGGAAGGGTAAGGAAGAGGATTTTCAGGTTTATCTTTCTCAATGGATTCCAACCGAGGGCGGCAGCTTAACGGAAAGCAGAATGGGCCTTATGAACGGTACAACTCTGCACAAGGCGGAAAATGAAAACGAATGGAACACAAGCGTTACAAGAATAACAGAGCTTGTTAAGGCTTCCGATTCGGGAGATGAAAATATATATATTGCCGCAGCGGCACAGCTTGCAACCGAAAATCCCTCTGAAGCCAATGTGCGAATAGCCAATCTGCGGCTTTGCATAATGAATGTTAAGAGCGGCAGAATATACGATACCGACGGCAACCTGATAAAAAGTGATACCTATGAGTATATCGAAGACAAAGAGGATTACGAGGAGGCTCTTGAGGGCTTCGAGGATTACTACAAGCGCCTAAACGCAGAAAAACTGCGGCAGGAGGCGGCAAAAAAGCAGCAGACCTCGGAAAAAACCGAAGTGTCTGTCGAGAGCAATACCGAGGCAGAGCAGAGGTCTACAGGTAACGCAAAAACGGTAATTTTTGTCGCCTGTATAGCTGTTATCGTGCTTGCGGTAGCTGCCGTAACGGTAACTGCTGTAAGCTTAAAAAAGCAACCCGTTAAGGGCAATGAGAAAAGCAGCAAGAAATAAATCCATATTTTAAGCACAAAGGAGAAGAATTATGTTACCGGAGCATTTCAGTAGGAGCTATACCTCTAAAGCAAGACCCGAGTGTATGGCAATATGCGGTAAATATCGTTTTTCGGTTCTTACGGACAGACTGATAAGAATTGAATATGACCCCGAGGCACTGTTTGAAAACAGCGCAACACAAAGTGTAGTTAACCGCCTTTTCGATTACTCGGAATTTAAAATCGAAGGCGTAGAAAATAAAATTGTTATTAAAACAGATTATCTCACCCTCAGCGTAGATACTGCTCTTCCGCCCGAAAAAAGCGGGCTTGAGGTTAAAACCGCATTTGACTCAAAGGAAGCGGTATGGCATTTCGGTGATGAGCCCGATACGCTTAAGGGAACCTACAGAACGCTTGACGGCATCTTTGTCGAACGAAGTGTAACCCTCGGAGAGGGTGTGTGTTCAAGGGCAGGCTATGCCGTTTTAGATGACAGTAAAAGTCTTACAGTTCTTGAGGACGGTTGGGTAGCCGAGAGAAGAGAGGGCATAACCGATATTTATTTCTTCGGCTACGGGCACGATTATTTCTCGGCCACAAGCGCATTTTATAAGCTTACGGGTGCACCTCCGCTTCTTCCTTCGTATGTGTTCGGTAATTGGTGGAGCAGATTTGAAAATTACAGCGAAAAAAGCTATGAAAGGCTTATAACCGATTTTGAGGAAAATGATATACCTCTTTCCGTGTCTGTTATTGATATGGATTGGCATTGGTCGAGGGGAGAGGGCGGTAAGCCGGCTAAGGACGAATGGACCGGTTACTCATGGAATACAAGACTCTTTCCCGATTACAAGCGTTTCTTGAAATGGCTTCACAGTCATAATCTGCATACGGCGCTTAATGTTCATCCGGCTCAGGGTGTTCAGGACCATGAGGATATGTATGCCGATATGGCCGAGGCTATGGGCATAGACCCCAAAACCGGAGAAACCGTTAAATTCGATCCGGCAAATAAAGAATTTTGGAAGCCGTACTTCAATATTTTGCATCATCCTTATGAGGAAAACGGTGTGGATTTTTGGTGGATGGATTGGCAGCAGGGTACCGACAGCGGTATAAAGGGGCTTGACCCGCTGTGGATTTTGAATCATATGCACACACTTGACTGCGAACGAAGCGAAAAGCGACCGATGTATTTTTCGAGATATTCGGGACCGGGAAGTCAACGCTTTTATGTAGGCTTTTCCGGAGATGCTTATATAACATGGGATGCCTTCGCCTTTGAGCCTTATTTCACCGCAACCGCCGCTAACATAGGCTTTCCTTATTGGAGTCACGATATAGGCGGCTTTCAGCACGGAGCTCGTGATAAAGAGCTTTATGTAAGGTGGATACAGTTCGGCGTATTTTCTCCGATATGCCGTTTACACAGCACAAATTACGATTTTGTAAGTAAGGAGCCTTGGAGATTTCCCGCAGATGCGCAAAAAGCAGCTGAACAAATGCTCAGGCTCAGGCATAAGCTTTTTCCTTACATTTATACCCTTAATTACCGTGCTCATACTCAGGGTAAGGCTCTTTGCACGCCGTTATATTATTATTATCCCGAGGCCGAACAGGCCTACGGCTATAAAAATCAGTATTTCTTCGGAAGTGAACTGCTTGTTTGTCCGGTAACCGAGCATTCCGATTCGGTAACAGCCCTTGCAAGGACCGATATCTGGCTGCCTGAAGGAAAATGGATAGACTTTTTCACCGGCAATGTCTATGAGGGCGGAAAAGAGCTTTCGGTTTATCGTGATATTTACTCCTTCCCGCTGTTTGCAAGGGCAGGCGCTATTGTTCCGATGAATCCTCATATAAAGGGCGACAACAAATTAGAGCCAAAGGAAAATATGGAGCTTTATGTATTTGCGGGAGCAACGAATTCATTTTTCCTTTATGAGGATGACGGCGAGAGTAATAACTATAAAAACGGTGATTTTGCCGTTACCGAATATGCTCTTGATTATACTGAGCAAAAGGCCGTATTTACAATTAAAAGACCCAAGGGTAGGCTTTCGGTTATTCCCGAAAAGCGCAATTATAAAATATACCTGAGAGGCTTTTCAAGAGGAGCTCTTATCGAGGTTGTCTCCGACGGCAGAAAATCTGAATTTACTTTAGCTTATGATGAAAAGACAAATACTGCTGTTTTGGAGCTTCTCGGAATTTCCACGGCAGATGAAACGGTTATAACAGCCGTTTCAAGCGACGGTCTGCTTTCTCAAAATGAAAATTATAAGCAACGCATTTTTGATATTATGGTAAATTCCGAGGTTTCAAACAGCTGTTCAAAATATCAGGCATATGCAAGGCTTACCGATGACAGAGCGGATATTTCGGGTCGCTTAGCCGCCGCCGAAAAGTCCTGTCCGGAGGAGTCGGGTAATATGCTTGAGGCTGTAAAAGAAATAATAAATTTATTGTAGGTTATAATTAGGAGGTAATTGCAATGTGGATTCACAGCAACGGTACACTTAGCCTTGAGGATAATCCGATATTAACAAGGGCAGACGGTATAAGCTCACTTTCAAATGCAAAATACGGTGCGTTTATAACCGTTTTGACTGATGAAGTCGGCAAAGAGGTCAACTATTATATCGGTAAGCCCTGCGGTGTAAAAAGATATATGTCCTGCTTTAGGAAAAATATGATGTTTATGGGGGCAGACTGTGGTGAAGATATCTCTAAGCTTAAAAAGGAAACCCTTTGCCTCCTTATTGAAAGGGAAGCCGGCGATTATATTCTTATGCTTCCCATTTACGATAAGCTTTCCCGTGGTGCCTTGCAGTACGAAAACGGACAGCTCTCCTTAAACGGTGTTACGGGTAGCGATGGTATAACCGTTTCTTCGGGCGAGCTTTTATACATAGCCGCCGGAAGCGACCCTTATGCCCTAATGGAAAATGCGGCACTTGATTTAAAGGAAAGGCTCGGCTCCTTTAATTTAAGAAGGGATAAAAAAATGCCCGAAATTTTAAAGCTTCTCGGCTGGTGTACATGGAATGCCTTTTATTTCGAGGTTGACGGTGAAAAAATCCTTTCCGGTCTTAAGGAGTTTAAGGAAAACGGAGTTACTCTCGGCTATACTCTAATGGATGACGGTTGGCTTACAACAACCGATACTATGCCTATGGGCTCCCGTGTTATGACCGATTTTGCCGAGAATAAGGAAAAATTCAAAGCCGGTCTTAAAGGCCTTACGGATACCGCAAGAAAGGAATACGCTTTAAAGCAGTTCCTTGTATGGCACGCATCTATAGGCTATTGGGCAGGAACCGATATCGGAGATTACGGCGAAAAAAAGGATGTTTATATGTCGGCTCCGAGCAGCTTTTGCGATATGGCTGAAAGGATGAATGGGCAGTTTGCTCATCATCCGGTAAAGCCCGAAAGAGCAGAGGAATTTTATGATAAATTTCACTCTTATCTCAAATCGGTCGGTGTAGACGGTGTTAAAATAGATGTTCAGTATCTTTTTGAGGGCCTTTGTGAAAATGCCGGCGGCAGAATTAAGTCTATGGATATATACCGCAAGGCGCTTGAGGGCTCGGTTTACAAGAATTTCGACAATAACTGCTTAAACTGTATGTCCTGCTCGAACGATATGCTCTACCGTATGGAAAAGACGAATCTTATTCGCAGCGGCAACGATTATTCTCCGAAAAGAGTAAATTATAATTTTTTAGCTTCAAATGCATTTAACAGCTATTGGATGTATCCTATAGCTTACCCCGATTGGGATATGTTTTGGAGCAGTAAAGAGGATTCCTTCCTCGAAGCAGTCGGAAGAGTGGCAAGCGGCTCACTTGTTTATATTTCCGATGAGCTTTCAAATCACGATTATGAGCTTATTAAAGCTCTCTGCTTAGATGACGGCACCCTGCTTCGTGCAAATGATGTCGGCAGACCTACGGCAGATTGCCTTATGTATCATCCGATTTCCGACAAAAAGCTTCTTAAGGTCTTCAACCGTAACAGTAAGACTTATATTTTAGGTGTTATGAATCTTTGCAACTGCGAGCTTGAGGGTACTGCTTCACCCTCGGATGTTTACGGAATAGAGGGTGACGATTTCATAGTGTTCGGCTTTAGGGATAAAGCCCTGCACAGGCTTTCGCTTAAAGAAAAAATCAGCGTTAAATACTCCGTTTACGGCGGTGACCTCCTCACGGTAGCTCCCATAGTAAACGGTGTTGCGGTTATCGGTCTTGAGGGTAAAATGAACGGCAGCGCTGCCGTAAGCGAATTGAGCTTCGAAAACGGTGTTATAGATGCTGAGGTTATCGGTAACGGAACACTTAAGCTGTTTGCCGAAAAGCCCGTTAAGGCCTTAAGAATAAACGGATGTGAAAAGGAGTTTTCGCTTGAAAGCTCTGTAATCAGCGTTAAAATATGATAAGGAAGCGATTAGTGTGATTAAAAAAATAATCTCTGTTATTTGTGCTGCTTTGCTTGCTTTCGGAGTGTGCGGCTGCGCCTCCTCGGGTAACAACGGCGGCAGCTCTGAGAGCGGCAGCAAGACCTCCTCTGTAAATTCGTCGAACGGGAGTCAGTCTCAAGCCTCCTCTTCGACACCGGAAAAAACCAATACTGACAGAACCCTTTGGCAAAGGAAAATGGTTGCGATTACATTTGATGACGGTCCTCAGGAAACAAACCCTCAGCTTTTGGATATTTTAAAGGAAAGAAATGCCAAGGCAACCTTCTTTATGATAGGTCAAAATATGGAGGCACATCCCGAGATTGTTCAAAGAGCAATAGAGGAGGGTCATGTTGTAGGATATCATTCGTATGAGCACAAGGATCTCCGAAATTCCTCCGAAAAGGTTATAAGCGCCGATTTCGATAAGGCTCAGGAAATTATGGATTGGATAAATCCCGATTATAAAATAACCTATTTCAGAGGCCCCGGCGGTGCAGCGAGCGATACTATAAAATCTGAGGCTGCAAAAAGGGGCTGGCGTATAATAAATTGGTCCAATTACGGCTTTAATGACCATGCCGACCAGACTGCAACACCCGAGGAAAGGGTGGCGGGCGTATTTAGCGACGGCATTGTTGCCAACGGCTCGGTTTTACTTATTCATCCGAGAGACAATCAGGATATATTAAACGGAATAGCCCTGCTTATCGATAAGCTTCAGGCAGACGGCTTTGAATGTGTTACAATACAAGAGCTGTTACAGCGTAAAAACGGCGGTAATGCCGGCGAGGTGTACGGCTCCGGCGCACCTATTTATTAAAAAGCGGAGATTTTATGACAAGAGTTTATGTTATTCGCCACTGCGAGGCACAGGGGAATGTTAAGAGAATTTTTCAGGGAAGGACAGACTGTGATGTCAGCGAAACGGGCGAAAAGCAGCTTGAATTTCTTAAAAACAGATTTAAAGGCGTAGAGCTTGCTGCTGTTTATTCCAGTCCCCTTATAAGAGCCTATAAAACTGCGCAATCGGTGGCTGCCGACAAGGAGCTTACGGTAATAAAGGAAAACGGTCTTGCTGAGGTTGACGGCGGCGTTATTGACGGCAGACCCTTTGCGGAGGTTTTTGCTGAGCATTCCGCTCTTGCGGAGATATGGGATGAGCATCCCGAGGATTTCGCACCCGAAAACGGAGAGCCGATGAGGGTGGCTTATGAGCGTATATGGAGGGCGGTTCTCGGTCTTGCAGAGCAGAATAAAGGAAAAACCGTTGCGGCGGCAAGTCACGGCGGAGTTATAAGGTGCCTTGTTTGCAGGCTGCTTTACGGAGATATAACAAGGCTTAAGGATACCGGCTGGGCGGATAATACGGCTGTAACTCTTATTGAATTTGACGATGCTATGAACGCAAGGATAATTTATAAATACGATTCCTCTCATCTTCCGCCGGAGCTTATTCCGAAGCGCAACCGGCTCTCATCCTCGTTTAAGGCGGAAAGCAAATGATAATAATGTCTGTTGATTTAGGGCTTGCGAGAACCGGCATTGCTCTTTGTGATAAGGATGAAGCTCTTGCTTTCCCTAAAACGGTAATAAAAGAATATAACCAAGTAAGGCTTATTGAAAAAATAGTTCTTCTTGCAAGGGAATACGGTGCAGAGCTTATTGTTATGGGTCATCCCAAAAATATGGACGGGAGCGAGGGCGAGAGAGCTCTTGCTTGCAGGCAGGCTGCCGAGGAAATAGAAAACAAAAGCGGCATAAAAACCGTGCTATGGGACGAACGCTGTACAACCGTTGTTGCGCATAATATTCTTTCTATGAACGATAGGCATGGCAAAAAGCGAAAGCAAACCGTTGATGCCGTTGCCGCAACCGTTATACTTGAAGGGTTCCTTGCGGCAAGAAGAAACGAAAAAGCTTAAATTTATAAAAAATAAGGCTCGGCGTAGAATTCTACGCCGAGCTTTATGCCTTAAGCCGGTTAAATTTCCGTTAATCCTTAAGAGCTCTTTCAAGCCATGTAAAACCGAGATCCAACGCATCGAAAAGGTTGTTTTTAACGCTTTCCTTTGAAATGCGTTCCTTAATGGGAGCATCGGTATCGTTTCTGATAAGCCAAACCGCCACCTTGTCGGCTATTTCGAGCTTTCCTTCCTTTGTTGAAGAAAGAATTTCAAATCTTACAACAAATTTTTCGGACATATCTCCGTAATATATCTCCTTGCCTTTTCTTACAAGCGGCTTGCTCTTGTAGGTTAAAAAATTAGCTTCTGCCATTTAAAGGTTTGCCTCCGATACAATTATTTTTTAGTTTTCCGGCATTTCACCGTACAAATTCAGCCTGAAAAGCATTGTTTCATCCTCCGGATTTGAGCAGCGTACAGTCGCTTCGGAAACCTCGGTATTCGAGAGAATGGTTGAAAGACCTATCATCTGGCAAAGCTTCGATTTAAGGTTTAAAATATCTCCCTCCTCGGTTTCGAGGTAAACATCACCCTTGCAGGAATCAATTGCCTTTATAAATTTTTCAAAATCAATATTATGAAGCTGAATCTTACCGTTATCCATATAACTACCTCCGTTCTCATTCAACAATAAAAGTATAAACTAAACGGCAGAATATGTCAAGTGCTCACTAAAGCATTTCGTTCTTTAAATTGCGGGTTTAATTTACATTTTATTTCTTAAGCTGTAAGCTTTCGGTTTTTTTGATTGACTTTTTATGCATATTTGATTATTATTATATAAGATAATAAATGGAGTGATTTTTGTAAAATGGATAATTCACAGAAAACTATGGAAACAATAGTAAATCTTGCCAAGGGAAGAGGCTTTGTATATCCCGGAAGCGAAATATACGGCGGACTTGCAAATGCATGGGATTACGGCCCTCTCGGAGTTGAGCTTAAAAACAATGTAAAACGGGCTTGGTGGAAAAAATTCGTTCAGGAAAACAGATACAATGTCGGTCTTGACAGTGCTATACTTATGAATTCCGAAACATGGGTGGCTTCGGGGCATTTGGGCGGATTTTCCGACCCCTTGATGGATTGCCGCCAGTGTAAAACACGCCATAGGGCAGATAAATTGATTGGGGATTATGTTGCTCAAAACGCTCTTTCGGACAATCCTGCCGCTATGAGTGATGCCGAAATGGCGGACTATATCCGTGAGCATAAAATCGCCTGTCCCTCCTGTGGGTCGCACGATTTTACCGATATAAGAAAGTTTAATCTTATGTTCAAAACCTTTCAGGGCGTTACCGAGGACAGTACATCAACCTTATATCTTCGTCCCGAAACGGCTCAGGGCATATTTGTTAACTTTAAGAATATCCAGCGTACAACAAGGAAAAAGCTTCCGTTTGGCGTCGGTCAAATAGGTAAATCCTTTAGAAATGAGATAACCCCCGGAAACTTTATTTTCCGTATCCGTGAATTCGAGCAGATGGAGCTTGAGTTTTTCTGCAAGCCCGGTACAGACCTTGAGTGGTTCGATTATTGGCGTTCCTTCTGTAAGGATTGGCTTTTGAAGCTCGGAATAAAGGAGGAGTCACTCAGACTGCGTGACCATGATAAGGATGAGCTTTGCTTCTATTCAAAGGCCACAACCGATTTCGAGTTTATGTTCCCCTTTGGCTGGGGCGAGCTTTGGGGCGTTGCAGACCGTACTGATTACGACCTTACTCAGCACTCGGAGTATTCGGGTGAAGCTATGGAATATTTCGATCCCGAAACAAACGAGAAGTTCATTCCTTATGTTATCGAGCCCTCCCTCGGTGCAGACAGAGTAACCCTTGCTTTCCTTTGCAAT
>CAYLQF010000024.1:0-15891 GCA_964385735.1 uncultured Ruminococcus sp.
ACACGGGCAACAGAACTTTTTCTTCTGCCGGTGCCGTAAAAATAAGGCTTTCCTTCAAACATTTATTCTGTCTCCCTTCTTAAAAATCAAGCTTTTCGGGCTTCTGGGCAACCTGAGCATAGGTTTCGCCTGCATAAACATGAAGCCTTGTAAGAGCCTTGCGACCGATTGTTGTGTCAGGAATCATACCCTTAACAGCAAGCTCAACAGCAAGCTGGGGGCGGGTTTTCATAAGGGTTGAATACTGTACTTCCTTGAGACCGCCTATGAAGCCGGTGTGACGGCGATAGTATTTTTTCTCAAGCTTCTTTCCTGTGAGTACTGCCTTTTCAGCGTTGATGACAACGACATGATCGCCGCAGTCAACATGAGGAGTAAATTCGGGCTTGCCTTTGCCTCTTAAAAGGTCGGCAACCTTAACAGCGGTACGGCCGAGCGGCCTGTTTGCTGCATCTACTATATACCACTTACGCTGAATTTCAGCAGGCTTTGCCATAAAAGTTGACATAAATATAAACCTCCAAAATTCTAAAAAGGGATCTGCTGCGCCTTGTGTATTTGATCTGACACAGCTTCGATCCTCATAAATCAGCTCGATTATGATACCACGACTGAGAAGCTTTGTCAATAACTTTTTTCAAAATTTTAATTTTTAAATATAAAAGCTTTAAATTTCTTTGATTTTCTCTTGATATCTCTTTTTTTCTCACTTTTGAATTTTGATTTTTTAATCGACTCTGTGCTGTCAAAAGGGCAAATTTGTTGACAATATAGCCCAATTGTTTTATAATAACTCAGTTAAAAAGATTAAGGGATGTAATATAATGTCGGAGAAAAAAATAGAAAACCTCAGAAATGTTGCAATAATCGCCCATGTTGACCATGGTAAGACTACACTTGTTGACCAGCTTTTAAGGCAAAGCGGAACCTTTCGTGACAATGAAACGGTTAATGAGAGGGTTATGGACTCTAACGATCTTGAAAGGGAAAGAGGCATAACAATACTTTCGAAAAATACGAGTGTTATGTACAACGGGATAAAAATAAATATCGTTGACACTCCCGGACACGCCGACTTCGGCGGAGAGGTTGAGCGCATACTTCAAATGGTTGACGGCGTTCTGCTCTTGGTTGATGCCTTTGAGGGCTGTATGCCGCAAACGAGATTTGTTCTTAAAAAGGCACTTGCTCTCGGTAAAAAAGCGGTTGTTGTTATAAATAAAATAGACCGTCCTATGGCAAGACCCTTAGAGGTTGTGGATGAGGTTCTTGATTTGTTTATAGAGCTCGGAGCAGACGAAAATCAGATAGAATTCCCCGTTGTTTTTGCCTCCGGCAGAGACGGCTACGCTACCTATTCTCCGGATAGGCCGGGGACCGATATGAAGCCCCTCTTTGAAGAAATAGTAAAGGAAATCGAAACGCCGGTGGGTGATCCCGAGGCTCCGCTGCAGGTGTTGTTCTCAAATATAGAATATGACGATTATATGGGGCGGATAGGCGTAGGCAGAGTTATCAGGGGCAGCGTTAAAGCAGGTGATACGGTTGCTCTTTGCCGTAAGGACGGTAAGACCTCAAATGTTAAGATAGCGAAGCTGTTTATGTATAAGGGGCTTAAACGCACCGAGGTGGAATCGGCTTCTGTAGGCGACATAATTCAGGTTGCCGGTATAAGCGATCTCGAAATAGGCGAAACGGCCTGTAGTGTTGATAGAATAGAACCGCTCCCGTTTGTAAAGATAGACGAACCGACGCTTTCAATGAATTTTATGGTAAACAACTCTCCCTTTGCCGGAAAGGACGGTAAATTCGTTACCTCAAGAAATTTAAGGGACCGTCTTTTTAAAGAGGTTATGACCAATGTCAGCCTCAGGGTAGAGGAGACTGACAGTGCGGATACCTTTAAGGTTTCCGGCAGAGGTGAGCTTCATCTTTCAATACTTATAGAAACTATGCGCAGGCAGGGCTACGAATTTCAGGTATCTCCGCCCGAGGTAATATACAAGAGGGATGAAAACGGAAGACTGCTTGAACCGATAGAGCTTCTTATGATAGAGGTTCCCGAGACCTATGTGGGCTCGGTTATGGAGCGTCTCGGCACAAGGCACGCAGAAATCAAAAATATGGGTACAAGAGAGGGCGGTACCTCGCACCTTGAATTTCTCATTCCCGCAAGAGGACTGTTGGGCTACAGAACTCAATTTATGACCGATACTAACGGAAACGGCATAATGAATCATATTTTCAATGGATACGAGCCCTATAAGGGCGATATCGACCAAAGAAGCACAGGCTCTATAATAGCTCACGAGGCCGGAGAAGCCACAGGCTACGGACTGTTCAATACTCAGAGCAGAGGAAGACTCTTTATAGGCCCCGGAACTCCTGTTTATGAAGGTATGATAGTGGGTGAAAATCCCAAAAACGAGGATATAGTTTGCAATGTATGCAAGAAAAAGCAAATGACAAATACCCGTGCCGCAGGCTCGGATGATGCATTGCGCCTTGTGCCTCACAGCGTTTTAAGCCTTGAGCAATCCCTTGAGTTTATCAAGGAGGATGAGCTTGTTGAAATAACTCCCAATAATATAAGATTGCGCAAGAAAATCCTTAATAAGGAGCAGCGAATGAAATACGAGGCTAAAAACCGCTGATGATGTATATTATTCTCGATATGGAGTGGGACTCTGCCTTTTTTGCTCCCGAAAAGGAATTTATAAATCAGATAATACAGATAGGCGCCGTCAAATTAAGCGACGCCTTTGATATTATCGATACCTTTGAGGCTACGGTTTGCTCGCAGATAACCAACCGAGTTTCCGCCAGATTTTCAAAGCTTACAGGTATAACGACCGAGATGATGCAAAACGGTATTCCTCTTAAGGAGGCTGTTTTGAAATACAATGAATGGATAGGCGAGGATACGGTCACAATGACATGGAGTAATTCCGACCTTTATTCTGTTATGGCAAACGAAAAGTATCTTCTTTCCGGCGTTAAATTTAAAATGGATAAATATCTTGACCTTCAAGGCTATATTCAAAACGAGCTTAAGCTGTGCGGAGCAGATATAAAATCGCAAATAGCTCTTTCTGCTGCCGCTGAGCTTGCGGGGGTATCAATCCAAGGACTGTCTCTTCATAATGCAAGAGAGGATAGCCTGCTTTGTGCCTTGCTTTTAAAAAAGTATTATAATGAGCGGCGGTTTAACGCTCTTGTAAAGGACACGGCGGCAGAGGATTTTTATAAAAGGCTTAAATTTAAGTCACATTATATAGATGACCTTTCAAATCCGGACATTGACAGCTCCGCTCTTAAATTTTGCTGTGACAAATGCGGTAAAAGAGCAAGAAGAAAAACAAAATGGAACTTCAAAAACAGATATTTTACCGCCGATTTTTACTGTAGAGAATGTAAAAATGCATTTTCTGCAAGAGTGTTCTTTAAAAAGACCTATGATGGAGTTATAATAAAACGGAAAATATGTCCTAAAAGGGAAGAAAACAGAAGCAATGAAATGTAAGCTGTGTCCGAGAAGCTGTAATGCAGAGCGAGCTTCCGAAAAAAACGAGGGCGGCTATTGTAAAATGCCGCTTAGCCCCGTTGTTGCGAAAGCCGAGCTTCATTTTTGGGAGGAGCCGCCCATAAGCGGCAAAAACGGTTCGGGGGCGGTGTTTTTCAGCGGCTGTCCGCTTTCCTGCGTTTTCTGCCAAAACTATGCCGTAAGTCACAACGGGAAAGGAAAAATGATTTCCATAGGGGAACTTGCCGATATTTTTAAGGAGCTTGAGCAAAAAGGCGCACATAACATAAATCTTGTAACGCCAACCCACTATTCTCTTGCGATTAAGCAGGCGCTTGATATTTACAGACCGAATATACCCATAGTTTATAACTGCTCCGGATATGAAAGCACAGAGACACTTAAAATGCTGAAGGATTATATTGATATATACCTGTTTGATTTTAAGTATATCTCCGAGGATAAGGCAGAGCGGTTTTCGTCCGCTCCCGATTATCCGTCGGTTGCAAAAAAGGCCTTGGCGGAGGCCTACAGTCAAAGGGGAGAATGTATTTTTAATAAAGACGGCATTATGAGCAGCGGAATAATAGTAAGGCATTTGCTTATGCCGCAGGCAACGAATGATGCCATAAGAGTTTTCGAGCTTGTGAAAACGAATTTTAAAAATGCCTATTTCAGTCTTATGAGCCAGTATATACCCTTTGGGGAGGCTAAGGGTATTTATCCCATAAACCGAAGGATAACGGCGAGAGAATATGATAAGGTCGTTTCCTACATTGAAGCTTCGGGCTTTGAAAGCTGTTATATTCAGGAGCTTTCAAGCGCAAGTGAGAAATACATACCCGATTTTGATTGATGGTTTAAAGGCAAATTACAATTACTTATAGTTCTTGAAAAGAATATCCGTTTGGTGTATAATGAGTATAATACAACGCTTGGAGTGTGAAATTATGAAAATATCACAGGATATAAAATACATCGGTGTTAACGATAGAGAAATAAGCCTTTTTGAGGGGCAGTACAGCGTAGAAAGGGGAATGGCCTACAACTCTTATTTGATATTGGATGAAAAGGTGGCTGTTCTCGATACGGTTGACCGTGCATGGGGCGATGAATGGCTTGAAGGTCTGAATAAGGCTCTTTGCGGCAAAAAGCCCGACTATCTTGTTGTTCATCATATGGAGCCCGATCATTCCGCAAATATTGTAAGCTTTATGAATGCCTATCCGCAGGCAAGGCTTGTTGCGAGTGCAAAGGCGTTTGCTATGATGAAGCAGTTTTTCGGTTTAGACTGCCAACAAAACGGAATTGTTGTTTCTGAGGGCGATACCTTAAAGCTCGGTAGACATACTCTCAATTTCATAGCCGCTCCTATGGTACATTGGCCGGAGGTTATGATGAGCTTTGACAGTACGGACGGTATTTTATTTTCTGCCGATGCATTCGGCAAATTCGGTACTGTAGATGCCGATGAGGATTGGGCCTGTGAAGCAAGGCGCTATTATTTCGGAATAGTCGGAAAATACGGCGCTCAGGTTCAGTCGGTGCTTAAAAAAGCGGCATCGCTGAATATAAAGACGATATGCCCGTTACACGGACCGATTTTGAAGGAAAATCTCGGGTATTATCTTGATTTATATAATACTTGGTCCTCCTATAGGCCCGAGGAAAAGGGCGTTGCCATAGCTTACGCTTCGGTTTACGGTAATACAAAAAAAGCCGCCGAGCTTTTAGCCCGAAGGCTGAATGAAAAGGGCGTAAAGGCTGTTTTGAGCGACCTGTGCCGTTGCGACATTGCTGAGGCTGTTGAGGATGCCTTCAGATATGATAGGCTTGTTCTCGCTTCTGTTACCTACAATGCGGGGCTGTTTCCGTGTATGAGACAGTTTATCGAGGACCTTGCAGAGCGGAATTATCAAAACAGAACGGTTGCGTTTATTGAAAATGGCTCATGGGCGCCTATGGCGGCAAATACCGCTGAAAAAATGCTGTCGGGACTTAAAAATCTTAAATTTGCCGAAAACAGGGTGTCAATAAGGTCTGCGTTGGACGAAGACTCTTTAAAGCAAATAGATTTTCTCGCAGATGAGCTTTACGGCATATAAAAATATTTTATTTAATAAAAGGAAGTTGTAAAAATGGAAAAAAAGGAAGTACTTGTTGAAATCTCCGCAAGGCATGTTCATGTAACAAAGGAAACGCTTGAAATTCTTTTCGGTGCCGGTCACGAGCTTACCCTTAAGAAAAATCTTTCTCAGCCGGGTCAGTTTGCCTGCGAGGAAAAGGTTACGGTTGTCGGACCCAAGTCTTCGCTTAAGGCTTCTATTTTAGGCCCCTGCCGTAGCTTAAATCAGGTAGAGCTTTCTCTTACAGATGCCCGTGCCGTAGGTGTTACAGCTCCCATAAGAGAGTCCGGAGATATTGCTGCTTCGGGCACCTGCAAAATTGTAGGACCTTGCGGTGAGGTTGAGCTTAAGGAGGGCGTTATAGTAGCTAAGCGCCATATACATATGACTGAGGCAGACGGTGAAAAATTCGGTCTTAAGGATAAGCAGCTTGTAAGTGTTAAAATACCTACGGACGGCCGTGCTCTTGTTTTTGATGATGTTGTTGTAAGGGTAAGCAACAGCTATGCTCTTGCTATGCATATAGATACCGACGAGGCGAATGCAGCCGCAATCCCCGGCAGCTGTATGGGTGAGATTCTTGCATAACGCAGGGCTGTATATTCATATACCGTTTTGCAGGTCAAAATGTGCTTACTGTGATTTTTATTCCTGCGTGCCGACTGATACTCTCATTAATGATTATCTTTCGGCTCTTTATCGAGAAATGCAAAAATGGGGCGGTCGGTTGGACCGTCCCTTTGACTCTGTTTATATAGGCGGCGGAACGCCGTCTGTGCTCGGCGGAAGAATAGAAGAGCTTATGTCTAAAGTAAGAGAGTGCTTTAATATAGTAAGTGGGGCTGAGATAACTGCGGAAATAAATCCGGAGGCTGAGGATGATTTTTTAACTGCCGCAAAAAAATCCGGTATAAACCGCATTTCTATGGGTCTTCAAAGCGCCGATGACGGCGAGCTTAAAGCTCTTGGGCGCCGACATACTGCGGCTGAGGCAAGAAAGTCATATAACAGGCTGCTTGAAATCGGATTTGATAATATTTCTCTTGACCTTATGCTTTGTTTGCCCGACAGTACGCTGTCCTCCCTTAAAAGCAGTATAGACCTTGTGCTTGCTTTAAAGCCGACTCATATTTCCTCTTATATTTTAAAAATAGAGGAACGCACAAAGCTTTTTGCCTTAAGGGGTAGCTTAAATTTGCCTGATGACGATAAATCCGCAGATCAGTATCTTTATGCCTGCAAAAGGCTTGAGGAGGCGGGATACAGGCATTATGAAATTTCGAATTTTTCGCTTTCGGGCAGGGAAAGCAGGCATAATCTAAAATATTGGAGGCTTGAGGATTATCTCGGAATAGGTCCGTCTGCTCATTCGCTTATAGGAACTAAGAGATTTTATTATGAAAGAAATCTCCGAGAATTTCTAAAGGGCACCGAGCCTGTTTATGAGGCGGAGCTTGACAGAAGCTACGAGGAGATTATGCTCGGGCTTCGCCTTGAAGAGGGAATAGCTATAAATAAATACCGTAACAATAAAGCCTTTATGAGAGAAATCGAAAGGCTTAAAGGGGCAGGTCTTGTACGGCTTGACGGCTCGAGGCTTTCCCTTACTGACAGCGGAATGCTTGTATCTAATGCTATTATTAACGATATAACGGGGACTTTTTTATGAAAACCTATAAAATTCATCTTATTCGGCACGGTATGACAGATGCCAACCTTATGGGGAAATATGTCGGAAGCAGAACTGATCTTCCGCTTTGCCCCGAAGGTGTAAGGGAGCTTAGGGAGCTAAGAGAGAAAACGGAATATCCTATTATTCAAAAGCTTTATACATCTCCTATGCTCAGATGTCGTCAATCTGCGGCGATATTATATTCCGGCTTTGAGGCGCAAAGCGTTGAAGAATTTAAGGAATACGATTTCGGCGATTTTGAGGGGAAAACAGCCAACGAGCTTGAAATAATACCCGAATACGCCGAGTGGGCATCGGGTCGACTAAAATCTCCCCCGAACGGCGAAGCAACCGAGGATTTTATAAAGAGGCTTGCAGTTGGTCTTAACAAAACGGTTTGTGATATGATGAATGAAGGGATAACCGAAAGCGCCGTAATTATGCATGGCGGAGCAATTATGATGCTGCTTTCCGCCTGTGCTGTTCCGAGAAAGCCTGCCGCTCTTTGGACAAGTGAAAACGGCAGAGGCTATTCGGTTCTTATAACGCCCTCGCTTTATCACAGCAGCGGTGTAATAGAGGCTTACGATATTATCTGAGGAGGATTTATATGGTTAATATCGGTAATGATTGGGATCGAATATTAAGTGACGAGTGGTCAAAGCCGTATTATTTAAAGCTTCGTGCATTTTTGAAAAGCGAGTACAGGCAGCATACGGTTTATCCCGATAAATACGATATTTTTAATGCGTTAAAATATACGGCCTTTGCCGATACGAAGGTTGTTATAATAGGACAGGACCCTTACCACGAGCCCGGGCAGGCACACGGACTGTGCTTTTCCGTCAGAGAGGGAATACAACCGCCGCCGTCGCTCAAAAATATTTTTAAGGAGCTTGAAAGTGATGTCGGAGCTACCCTGCCTAAAAGCGGAGAGCTTACAAAATGGGCTGAGCAGGGCGTTCTGCTTCTTAATACGGTGCTTACGGTAAGGCGTGGAGAAGCCAACAGTCATAAGGGTATGGGCTGGGAAGTGCTGACAGATAGAATAATATCCGAGCTCAACAAAAAAACAACTCCGGTTGTGTTTCTCCTATGGGGTGCAAACGCAAGGAAAAAGGCTGAG
The DNA here is from genome assembly GCA_964385735.1 of uncultured Ruminococcus sp. GTDB lineage: Bacteria > Bacillota > Clostridia > Oscillospirales > Acutalibacteraceae > UBA737. The sequence goes on from CAYLQF010000024.1 coordinate 8,448, forward strand.
ATTATCGATAATCCGATACACAAAAAGCTTATAACGGTGCATCCGAGTCCACTTTCTGCCTATGGCGGCTTTTTCGGCTGCCGCCATTTTTCAAGGGCAAACGAAATATTAAAGGAAAACGGTTTAGAGCCGATAAACTGGCAGCTTTAAAATGCAGCTTAAAATACACGGCGGTTCGGTTGAGCTTTCCGGTACGCCTATAATAAAAAACATAGAATTTGAAATAAACACGGCAAGCAAAATTGCTGTTGTAGGAAGAAACGGTTGCGGAAAAACTACACTTTTAAAGCTCATTTCCGGAAAATTGCCGCTTGCGGTTGAGCCGGGCTCGGATAGTTTTTTTGCCGTTTCGGGCAAGCCGGTTATAGGTGTTCTCGATCAAATGACCTTCGAAAACGAAGCGGCTCTTATGATAGATGAGATACGGTCTGCCTATAAAGAAATTCTGGATATGAAGAAAAGGCTTGATGAGCTCCTTGTTAAAATGCAGGAAAATGAGTCGGAGGAGACCATAAGGCAGTATACCTCCCTGCTTGAAGCTTTTACTGCTATGGGCGGCTTTTATTTCGAAAAGGAATATGAGGCGGGAATTAAAAAATTCGGTTTTTCCGAGGAGGATAAAGCAAAACCGGTCGGCAGCTTTTCAGGCGGGCAACGCACAAAGCTTGCCTTTTTAAAGCTTTTGCTTTCAAAGCCCGATCTTCTCTTGCTCGATGAGCCTACAAACCACCTCGATATAGAGGCCGTAAAATGGCTTGAGGAGTATATAACGGCATATAAAAAGGCGGTTGTAATAGTTTCACATGACCGTGAGTTTTTGGACAAAACCGTAAAAGAGGTCTATGAAATCGAAAACGGCAGGATAGAGCGCTACAGCGGTAATTATACCGATTTTACACTGCAAAAAAAACAGCGCAGGCAGCGGCAAAAGAAAGAATATGAAGCTCAACAAAAGGAAATCGCAAGAATAACCGCAACTGCCGAACGCTTCAGATACAAAGCGACCAAGGCTAAAATGGCGCAGTCTAAGCTAAAGCAGATAGAACGCATGGATTTGATAGAAGCGCCGGAGGCCTATGATAATAAGACCTTTAAGGCTGATTTGCAGCCTGCCTTTGCAAGTGCCAAAAATGTTCTGAGCTCGGACAACCTCACGATAGGCTTTAACAAGCCGCTGTGCACCGTAAATTTTAAGCTTTTTCGTGGTGACAGGGTCGGAATAATAGGAGGTAACGGGCTCGGTAAGTCTACCCTGCTTAAAACTCTTGTGGGGAAAATTCCCTCACTCGGCGGCGACTTTACGGTAGGTGAAGGGGTTAAAATAGGATATTTCGATCAACAAATGGCACAGTATAAGGGCAGTAACACTGTTCTTTCCGATTTCGAGGAGGCATATCCGCAGTATACCGATTTTGAGTCACGGAGTATATTAGGCTCGTTTTTGTTCAGCGGTGAGGATGTCTTTAAAACCCTCGATATGCTTTCGGGCGGAGAAAGGGTGAGGCTTGCACTTTGTAAGCTTTTCTGTAAAAAGCCTAATTTTCTTATTCTCGATGAGCCTACAAATCATATGGATATAGCTTCAAAGGAAGCTCTTGAGGATATTCTTGATGCCTTTGAGGGCACCTTGCTTTTTGTATCTCACGACCGATATTTTATAAGGAAGCTTTCTTCGAAGCTGATTTCCTTTGAAAATGACGGCGTGAAATACTATGAATACGGTTATTCTCAGTATCTTGAGCAGGAAAAAGCAAATGCCAAGCCCGAAAGCACGGCTGAATTGGAAAAACCGAAAAGCGCTAAGAAAAGCTATACCACTCCCGGAAAGGAAAAGGCAAAACGAGAGCGGCAAATAACAAAGGCGGAGGAAAAAATAGCTCTGCTTGAGGAAAAAATAGGCGGCCTTAAGGAGGAGCTTGAATTTGACGAGAACAAAAGCGATTATTTAAAGCTCAGCGCTCTTCAGGAGGAAATAGAGGCTGCTGAGGCAGAGCTTTTTTCTGCTATGGAAATATGGGATAAGCTTACAAGTGAGCGGCTCTGAATTTCGGCTTCTATAATATGAAAAGAAAGAGCTCCCCGAAGTCAAGGACTAAGCCTTTGACTTCGGGGAGCTTTGCGTTATTTCGGAGAAATATCAAATCAATCTTCTGAAATAGCCTCAACAGGGCAGCCTGCAGCGCAAGCTCCGCAGGAGCAGCACTTTTCGGCATCTATTTCGTAATGAGATTCACCCTCGGAAATAGCTTCAACAGGGCAACCTGCGGCGCAAGCACCACAGCTTATACAATCGTCGGAAATTTTAAAAGCCACTGTAACACACCTCCATATAAACTTGCTAAACATATTTTAACAACAAATAGGTAAAAAAGCAAGATAAATATTTACCGTAAGCCTAATATTGTATTATTTATCCTCATCGGTGTTAGCTTTCGACTGCTTTTTACGGTGCGTAAGGGTCTTAACATCCTTCCTGTGTACTTTGTAGGGAATGGAATCCTCCTCCTTTGACTTTACGGTAAGCTCACCGGTAATCAAATTCGAATCTATAACCGTTGCGATACCCTCGGGTGTCTTAACGGTTGCTCCCACAGAGGGTGTTATGGTCATAAGATAATCGTAGGAATTCTGCTCGTATTTAAGGCAGCACATAAGTCTTCCGCAGCTTCCGGATATCTTAGTGGGGTTAAGTGAAAGGCCCTGCTCCTTAGCCATTTTAATCGATACCGGCTGAAAATCGTCGAGAAAGCGCTTACAGCAATACGGCTGACCGCATATTCCGAGCCCGCCGAGCATTCTTGCTTCGTCTCTAACGCCTATCTGCCGCAGCTCAATTCTCATTTTGAATTGCGCCGCAAGGTCCTTTACAAGCTCCCTGAAGTCTATTCTTCCGTCTGCTGTAAAGAAGAAAATGATCTTACTGTTATCAAAGGCATATTCAACATTAACAAGCTTCATTTCAAGCTTATGCTTTGAAATGCGCTCCTCACATATTTTAAAGGCTCTTTCTTCCTTTTTTTTGTTTTCCTCTACACGGCTCAAATCGTTCTTATCTGCCTTTCTTATGCAGGCTCTGAGCGGTCCGTTTATCGAGCTGTCGTCTACAAAATGATTTGTCCTTGATACGGTACCCAAGGCAGCACCGCTTGCGGTTTCAACAACAGCCTGCTCTCCTGCCTTAAGCTTCAAGCCCTTTGGATCAAAATAGTAGGCCTTTCCGCCGTCCTTGAATTTTACTGAAATTACTTCCGTCATAGCTATATTTTTCCTTTTAAAGGAATACCTTTCCTAATTTTCTGTAAGCAGCTTCATATCGGCACAAGCTCTGCAAAACAAAAGGGATAAATTTATGTTGGTTTTGAGCAGCTCAAGATATGTCCTTGATGCCGAATATATGCCGCTTAAAATTTTTGCTCTTGTGGGTAGCTGATAGCACTCTTTCAGCTCGGAAACGGACTGCGCTCTGAGGTTTAAGAAGAACTCCTCGGTGGCTTTTCTGTCCTTTTCGAATTTGTTTAAAAAGAGAAGCATATCATATTGCGAGCCCGAAAAAACGAGTCTTAAAAATTCAGCGGCATCGGTAAGCTCGGCGTCGTTGCTTGAGCCCGAAAGAGAAATAACCGCACATCTTGACACCACAGTATCTCGGCAGAGCGTTTTTGAAGAAACAGTTAATATAAAGACAACACCCTCGGGTGGCTCCTCAAGAACCTTAAGTAAAGCGTTTTGCGCAGCTTCGTTCATCTGCTGAGCCTCGCCTATTATAAAAACCTTGCGTATAGCGGAGTGGGGCTTTATAAATGCATTTCGGCGCAGCTGCCGTATTTGCGCTACCGTTATATTTTTTTTACCGTCCTCGGCAAGTATCAATGATATATCCGGATTTGAGTTGTTTTCTGCGGTTATGCATTGGCGGCAGACCTCACAGGGCGGATTTTCGCTTTCGCAAACGCACGCCTTGGCAATATAATTCGCAAGAAAATTGCGCTCGCTGTCCCGAGCTCCCTCAAGCATAAATGCGTGTGGTATCTTGCCCGAAGCCAATATTTTTTTCACAGAGCTCGGTATGCATTTTTCTGCTGAGCTCATAATACAAAGCCGACCTTTTTCATTGCCTTAAGATATGTTTTTCTTGCTACATATTCGGCTTTTTTGGCACCCTGAGTATAAAGCAGCTCAAGCTCTTTCTTGTTTTCTATTATCTCATCGTGGCGTTTTTTTATGGGAGCAAGCTCATCGGCAACAGCCTCTCCTACGGCAAGCTTAAATTCACCGTAGCCCTTACCGTCGAACTCTCTTTCAACCTCCGAAGCCGACTTTCCTGTAACTGCTCCGTAAATGTTGATAAGGTTTGAAATTCCCGGCTTATCCTCGGAGAGCCTTACAACCGACTCCGAGTCGGTTACGGCACGCTTGAACTTTCTTATAATATCGTCCCTTGAATCAAGGATGGCGACCCACGAGTTTATATTATCGTCCGATTTCGACATCTTTTTTGAGGGGTCCTGTAAGGATTTTATCCTTGCACCGACCTTAGGTATGTATCCGTCCGGAACGGTGAAAACATCGCCGTAAATATTATTGAATCTTCCGGCAATATCTCTCGCTATTTCAAGGTGCTGCTTTTGGTCCTGACCTACCGGAACAAGGTCGGATTGATAAAGCAGGATATCCGCTGCCATAAGCACGGGATATGAAAATAATCCTACATTTATATTGTCGGGGTGCTTAAGGCTTTTATCCTTAAACTGTGTCATTCTCGACATTTCGCCGAATTGCGTGTAGCAGGAGAGCAGCCATGAAAGCTGAGTGTGCTCCGGAACATGAGATTGAATAAACACCGTATTCCTTTCGGGGTCTATTCCGAGAGCCAAAAGCAGGGCGAAGGTCGAATAAATTTGTTTTCTGAGCTTTGCGGGCTCCTGCCTTACGGTTATTGCGTGAAGATCGGCAACGGCATAGGTGCAGTCAAAATCGTTCTGCATATCAACCCAGTTTTTAAGGGCACCGAGATAATTGCCGAGTGTTAACAGACCGCTCGGCTGTATGCAGCTGAGAACTCTTTTTTTTCTTTGTGCTTCTTCCATATCAAAACATCCTTTGCTTGTTATCGAAATTTACTAATCGTTGCTGAAGTCTTCAAGAATAAGACCTTCATTTTTTTCGAGTGCCCAGTTAATGTTCCACTGGCTTGTAAATATCAAAAGATTGTTGCCTTTAAAATCCTGAACCCATTTGGTATCGGAGGTAAGATTAAGCGCCGAGAGGTCGATATCCTTATTCTTTACCCACCTTATATACTGAAACGGTAAATTATTTCTTATAACATCAACCTTGTATTCGTTCTTAAGTCTGTATTCAAGAACCTCGAATTGCAAAACTCCGACAACGCCTACTATAACCCTTTCCATTCCGGAGGAGGGCTCGTGGAATATCTGTATTGCACCCTCCTGAGCTATCTGCTCAACGCCCTTTACAAACTGCTTTCTCTTAAGACTGTCAACATGCTCTATCATTGCAAAATGCTCGGGAGCAAAGGTTGGTATGCCTTCGAATTCAACCTTATGCTTAATTTCGCAAACGGTATCGCCGATTGAAAAGATACCGGGGTCAAACACACCGATTATATCGCCTGCATAGGCTTCGTTTATTATCTGTCGGTCCTGAGCCATCATTTGCTGCGGCTGAGAAAGACGGAGAGCCTTACCTCCTTGAATATGATAGTATTCCTTATCTCTCTCAAATTTACCGGAGCATATTCGCATAAATGTCATACGGTCTCTGTGGGCCTTGTTCATATTCGCTTGTATTTTGAATACAAATGCGGAAAAGTCATTACCATCCGGACTTACAGAGCCTTCCTTTGTGGCACGGGCGAGGGGGGAGGTAGTCATTTTGAGGAAATTTTCGAGGAAGGGCTCAACACCGAAATTCGTGAGCGCCGAGCCGAAGAATACGGGTGTAAGCTCACCACTTCGTACCTTTTCGATATCGAATTCAAAGCTTGCTCCGTCAAGCAGCTCTATTTGGTCAACAAGCTCTTTTCGTTGATATTCGCCTATAAGCTCGTCAAGCTTGTCGGTATCGGTTATATCGCATTCGATTGCGTTAAGCTTTTCCTGACCTCTGTGGAATTCGTTGAAGGTCATAATCTGTCTTCGGTCACGGTCGAAAACGCCCTTAAAGCTGACTCCGCAGCCTATAGGCCAGTTTACCGGATAGGTTCCTATACCGAATTCCTTTTCGAGCTCGTCGAGCAGCTCAAACGGGTCTCTTGCTTCACGGTCGAGCTTGTTTATGAAGGTGAATATCGGGATATGTCGCATAGCCGTTACCTTAAAGAGCTTTCTCGTTTGCGGCTCAATACCCTTTGCTGCATCGATAACCATAACAACACTGTCTGCCGCCATAAGTGTACGGTAGGTATCCTCCGAGAAGTCCTGATGACCGGGAGTGTCGAGAATGTTAATACAAAAGCCCTCGTATTCGAACTGCATTACCGAGGAGGTTATGGAAATGCCTCGCTGCTTTTCAAGCTCCATCCAGTCTGAAACGGCGTGCTTTGCGGTTGCCTTTCCCTTTACAGAGCCAGCAGTTTGTATTGCGCCTCCGTATAGGAGCAGCTTTTCCGTAAGTGTGGTTTTTCCGGCATCCGGATGTGATATAATGGCAAAAGTTCGCCTTCTGTTGATTTCTTCCGTTAAGGTCAATTAAAAAACTCCTTAGAACAGCATTATACATAATAAATTCTACCACAAACAATGCGTTTAATCAAGGGGATAAATAAAAATTACGCTTTTTTAAAAAAAGTGTTTACAATTTTAAATACAGGTGTTATAATATTTGTACTTGCAAAAATGGCGTAGCTTTCTATTTGAAATTAAATATTCGGAGGTTTGACTTAGAATGAAGAAAATAGTAGCGATTTTGCTTGCTTTAACTGCGATTTTTGCGCTTTCTTTTTCTGCGCTTGCGGTTGATAGCCCCGTAGCCACCGTAAAGGTAAATGTAACTGTCCGTGCGGCTGAGGTTAAGTCCGGCGTTGATAAGCTTGATACTGCGGTTGCCGTTGATAAGGGAACTGTTGTCAGGGTTGCTTCGGATTCTTCTAAGGGCAAGTTTAACAGCTGGTCTGTTTATAAGGCAGACGGAAGCCTTGCTGTTCAGGGAAGCGATTACGAGCTTGTAGAGGGCACTCTCACTTCATCGGAGCTTTCAATAAAGGCTCAGGCAGACCTGTGCGTTTGCGGCAACTATAACGGTAAAACAACCGATCCTATTACGGGTGAAGCAAAAACACCCGATTCTCCTAAAACCGGTGATACCGCAGTTACCTGTGCGGTCGTTATGCTTTTGGGTGCTGCGTTTGCCTTAAGCGCAAGGAAGCAGCTTTGCAAATAATTTTTTTAAAAGCTATCGCCTCTGCCGAAACGCAGAGGCGATT
>CAYLQF010000025.1:0-15730 GCA_964385735.1 uncultured Ruminococcus sp.
TTTTTACGGGAAAGTACTTAGACAAAATTTAAAGAATTATACAAACAAGTCCGTTACATCCATCATTTATAACTCGCTCTATTGTTTCCTGAACTCTCATCCTCGCATCAACAGGCATTCTTGCAAGCTTTGTATGAAGCCCCTCGTTTACAAGCTCGTGCAGCGACTTTCCGAAAATATTTGAATCCCATATTTTTTCAGGCTGCTCCTCAAACTCGCTTAACAAATACATAACGAGGTCTTCCGATTGCTTTTCGCTTCCGACTATCGGGCTAACCTCAGTTGTTATATCGGCTTTCATAAGATGTATTGAAGGCGCAGATGCCTTAAGTCTGACCCCGTATCTACCACCCTGCTTTACTATTTCCGGTTCTTCAAGAGTTAGCTCACTTATCTCAGGCATAACTATACCGTAGCCCGTAGCTTCAACCTCATCAAGAGCATCCTTTACCCGCATATACTTTTTTCTTATACCGGCAAGCTCCTCTACAGAGGACATCAATTCACGGTCATCTGCTATATTCAGTCCGGTTGTTTCGGTAAGAACCTTATAAAACAACGGCTTTTTAATACCTATATCTATAGTAGCACTTCCGTGGCCTAAATCTATAGAGCGAACGCTTATTCCTTCAACATTTTCACTGTTTTCAAATGAGAACTCGAAGCCGTTTATATCCCTTATATGCTTAATATTAACCGCTGCGGTTTTTATTGAATCGGTAAGATCCTTTCTCAGCCAATGCTCAACAGACAGTGTGTTTATCCATAATGGGAAGTTTATGCATATTTCCTTAACGGGAAACTCGAACAAAAGTCTTGAAAGTATCCGTTTAATATCGTTTTCGGAAAGTTCAAGGCAGTTTACCGGTATTACGGGAATGCCATACTTTTCGGTAAGTCTTGCAGCGGTTTCGACCGATTCATTTGAATCGGGATACATACAGTTTAAAAGAACTATAAACGGTTTGTCGATTTTTTTGAGCTCATCGATTATCCGCTCCTCGGCTTCCTCATATTCCTCCCTCGGAATATCGCTTATACTTCCGTCTGTTGTTATAACAAGACCGATTGTCGAATGCTCGTTTATAACCTTTTGCGTACCTATTTCGGCAGCCATATTAAAAGGTATGGGCTCTTCATACCACGGTGTACGCACCATTCTGGGTTGATCGTTTTCAATATAACCGAGAGCACTCGGAACTATATACCCTACACAATCAACAAGCCGCACATTCATTGTTGCATTGTTATCAATACAAATCTGCGTTCCCTTTTCTGGTATAAATTTCGGTTCCGTTGTCATTATAGTTCTTCCTGAGGACGACTGTGGTAATTCATCGTTAGCCCGTTCTTTGAGATATTCCTCCGGTATATTCGGCAGCACCATTTTCTCCATAAATTGCTTTATAAAGGTAGATTTTCCGGTGCGAACCGGACCTACAACACCAATATAAATATCTCCGCCTGTTCTTGCGGCTATATCCTGATATATGCTTGCATTTGCCATAAAACTATTCCTCCGAAGCTTTAAATTTCCGACTTTTCGGCACTAACTGTTAAATAAGTATGTTCACTATCATTTTTATATGACAATCTCGATTATTTTCTTGACTTTTTATATTTGTTATCATATAATCAAATCAAATTCGGGAGGGATAATTATGGATATATTTATGCGCTTGCCCCAAGGAAAAACCAAAATGTTCACTTTAAGCTTTGATGACGGCGTTTATCAAGATTCACAGCTTTTAGAGCTAATGAACAAATATGCCGTTAAGGGTACTTTTAATATCAATACGGCTGCTTTGGAAAAAGAAAAATACATCGGTAAAAAAAATTATGATAACCGCCTCGATAAAAAAGCGGCACTTGAATTATTCAAAGACAGCGGTCAGGAAATAGCCCTGCACAGCTATTACCACGAACACATTAACGGAATTCCCGCAGGTATCATACTTTCTGAAGCCCTAAAAGAGAGAGAATATCTCGAAGGGCTTTTTAAAACAATAGTCCGTGGTATGGCATATCCCTACGGTGGATACATAAATGCCACAATAAAGGCTCTTAAAGCTGCGGGTATTGTATATTCTCGAACAGTTACCGAAACTCAACACTTCAACATTCCACCAAACGGCGGTGACGAGTGGTATGAGCTTACTACCACCTGCCATTTTGCAAGCACTAATGCATTAACCTATGCAGACGATTTTGTAAAAGCGAAGCCGTTTGTTTTTCCGGAATTGTTTTATGTATGGGGTCACAGCTACGAGCTTGACCGCAACGACGGATATAATAAAATGGAAAGCCTTCTAAAGCAGGTATCAGGTCATGATGATGTTTGGTATGCAACCAATCTTGAAATATATGACTACTTCAAGGCATACAGCCGTTTGCAGTTCACATCGAAGGGAAATGCCGTTCATAACCCCTGCGCATCAAGCTTATGGCTTTCAAGGTGCGGGCAAACCTATGAGATAAAATCCGGTGAAACTGTTGTTTTTGAAAGGAATTGTGAAATATGAATGTAAAAAATTATTTTATTCGCTTTCCAAACGGTCGTAAAAAAGCATTGACCTTCAGCTACGACGACGGTTCCATACACGATATAAGGCTTACCGAAATATTTAAAAAGCACAATATGAAGGCAACCTTCAATCTCAACAGCGGTCTTATGGCTAAAAATGAAGAGGAAGCAAACGGAAGATTAACTCTGAAGCAAGCAAAAAATCTATTTAACAATCCTCTTTTTGAGGTTGCCTGTCATGGTTATAATCATATAAGGCTCGCTTCTTTTCCTCCCGCATATGCAATTGACGAAATTGTTAAGGACAAGGAAATGCTGGAGGATTTGTTCGAACGGCCCATAAGAGGTCTTGCGTATGCCTACGGTTCTGACCCCAAGCACCTTGACGAAGCTCTCACCACAGCAGGAATTGCTTACGGAAGGACGGTTAATTCAACCGAAAAATTTAATATTCCGTTATCTGACGATGCATGGTTGCATCTTGAGCCTACCTGCCATCACAACAGCAAAAGACTTCTTTCCCTTGCAGACGATTTAATTGAAGCCTCTGATGGGAATTTCCCATTACTTTTCTATGTTTGGGGACACAGTAATGATTTTGAATCGGGTAACAATTGGAATATTATTGAAGAGTTTTGCGAAAAAATTGAAAACCGCAACGATATATGGTATGCAACGAACATTGAAATTTACGATTATTTCGATGCTTTCAATAATCTTGTAACAAGCGCTGCCCTAACAAGAATTCACAATCCCTCGGCTATTCCCGTTTGGATAGAAATTAACAAAAAAATCATTAAAATAAATCCCGCTGAAACGGTGGAAATAGAATGAGCGAAATGAAAGAGAGAATGCACTCTGGCGAGCTTTATCTCCCAAACGATGAAGAAATAACCGAAGAACAAATCCGCTGCCTCAACCGGCTATATGACTTTAATATGACACGGCCGACAGAGTGTGAAAAGCGCAAAGAAATTCTAAAAGAAATGTTTGCCGAAATCGGAGAAAACTGCTATATAGAGCCCCCTTTTCACTCTAATTTCGGCGGAAAGCATATCCATTTCGGTAAAAGCATTTATGCAAACTTCAATTTAACCTGTGTAGATGATACTCATATCTATGTTGGTGATTACACAATGTTCGGACCGAATGTTACGATTGCAACCGCAGGACATCCTATCATCCCTGAGCTGCGGGAAAAAGCATATCAGTATAATGCACCTGTTTATATAGGTAAAAACTGTTGGATCGGTGCCGGAGCAATTATTCTGCCCGGCATTACTGTCGGCGATAATGTGGTAATAGGAGCAGGTAGCGTAGTAACAAAGGATTTACCGTCAAATGTTGTTGCTGTCGGTAATCCCTGTAAGGTGTTGCGTGAGGTTAATGAGCACGATAAGGTATACTACTTTAAGGATAAGAAAATCGATTGGAGCAAAATCTGATTCGTTTATCTGTTTTTGCATAAACAAGCATTATAAAGCAAAATTTAATTTAAAAATTAAAAAGAATTTGATGCGTTACAGAAATCTTTGACGCATCAAATTCTTTTTTTATTTTTTAGCTGTTGATAATTTCAAAATAGCTTTCTTCAAAATTCTCAGATGTTTCTTTTACCATCGCCATATTTTCGTTAATTTGCTCTTTTGTTTTATCAAGCTCGGATATAAGTCTTGCAACCTCTGCCGAAAAATCCTTCGCCGTTTTTTCAATATCGCTTTTAAGCTGATTTAACGATTCCTGTGCATTTGACACAACGGCGATATTCTTTGTAACCTCGGCTTCGCTGATTTTACAGCTTTCTCTTGTGCTGTTCATCATTGATTTTGCACTTGACTGAGCAACCATATACAATTTACCGACACTTTCGGATAAATGCTCAATCTCTTCCTTTTGCGCTTCAATTTTGTTGAGCTGATATTCTAAGCTTTCGTTTTGTGCTTTGAGCTGTTCAAGCTGCGAAGAAAGGTTTGTTACTTCCGATTTTAGCTTTTGCTCTTTTTCTGCAAAAGCCTTATGCGCTTTTTCAATGTAGCTCAAAACATCGTCGCTGTTAAAGCCGAAAAGACTTTTACGAAATCCTACGGACATTCTTTATCCTTCTCCCATACAGTTTATTGTTTATAATTATATCAAAATATGTCGTATTTTACAAGCTGTAATTTATCAAAGGCTCACAAGCGGGCAATAGCCAAGCAAAGGATTTAATAATTTTATATTATTTTAAAACCGATACAGCGTCCGCAATTGTTTTTTCAAGGGCTTCCTTGCCGTATTTATCGACCTCTGCCTTATTCTTTTCACCGTGAGTAAGGCAACCTGCGCCGCCTATACAACCGCCTGTACAAGCCATACCCTCTATGAAGTTTGAATCAAGGAGATTTTTGCTTTTTTTCAAGAGTGCTACTCTACAAGCCTCGATACCGTCACAAGAACAGGCGTTAAGCTCAAAGGCCTCAAGACCCTGCTCCTTAAGTCCCTCTGCCACTGCATCGGCAAGACCGCCGCAGCGAGCGAAAATTCTTCCGAAATATGAAGCGTTGTCAAGCACAGTTTCTTCAAGAGTTGTTATATCAAGGTCCTTACTGTCAAACAAAGCCTGAAGCTCCTCAAAGGTTAAAACCTTATCAACATACGGCTTTACTTCGTCCTTTTTAATTTCCATTTTCTTTGCGGTACAGGGACCGATGAAAACCGTTTTGGCATTAGGTGTTGTTTCCTTGATATATTTTGCAATCATTGCCATTGGCGAAAGATTATGAGAAACGAACGGCTTTAGTTCGGGAAACGATTTATTTATATAATCCACAAAGGCCGGACAACAGGAGCTTGTAAGAAATCCCTTTTCGGCAAGCTCCTTCGACTCAGCCTGTGCAACCATATCGGCACCAAGGGCAGCCTCAACAACCGAATAAAAGCCCAGCTTTTTAAGTCCGGTTACGACCTGACCGAGCTTAGCATATGTAAACTGACTTGAGATCGAAGGAGCAACAATAGCATAAACCTTATAGCTCTTACCGTTATTGCTTTCCTTTATCATATCTATAACATCAACTATATAAGATTTATCCATTATAGCACCGAATGGGCACTGATAAACACAGGCACCGCAGGAAATACACTTATCGTTATCAATAAGCGCCGCCTTATCCTCGTTCATTGATATTGCCTTAATCTTGCAGGCATTTTGACAAGGGCGCTTACGGCTTACAATTGCCGTATATGGGCATACTCTTGAGCAGGCTCCGCATTCCTTGCATTTTGATTTATCGATATGTGCAACATGGTCACTGTCAAAGGTTATTGCACCGAAGCGGCAAACATCCTCACAGCGATGAGCCAAGCATCCTCTGCAGGCATTTGTAACCTCATAGCCTCCTACAGGGCATTCATCGCAGGCTATATCTATAACCTCAATAACATTACTGTTATTTTTATCCCCGCCGAGAGCAAGCTTCACCCGTTCCTCAAGAATTGCTCTTTCCTTGTAAACGCAGCAACGCATAGTTGAAGTTTTGCCCGGGACAAGTGTTTTCGGAATGTCAAGCATATTTTCCTTAAGAGTCCCCTGCCACTCAAGCCTTGCAACCTCTCTTAAAACCTTGTATTTCAAATGCTGAACCTTTGTATCGAATTTTCTCATTAAAATTTTATCCTCTCAAAAATAGCTAACCTTTATTCGTTTCCCCATTTGCTTAAGTGCCTTTGAAAGCTCCTCAACCAAATTCATTTTAATATTAAAGTTAATCGGCAAATCAGGATTTTGATGTGCCGGATTTATTGCTCTGCCGACAAAAAAGTTTATATCGGTTGCTTCCTCAAAAAGCAGTCTGCAAATGAGAGAGGCACCGTCGTGTTTAAATCCCCATTGCTCATAGGTTTCGTTATCAGCAAGGTAATCCTTAGCATAGGTAAGAACCTTATTGACAGTTATAACGCCCTCGGTAACAAGGTCGACCCCCTCGATTTCAGCAATCGGCGGCACATCAGAGCGTTCAAAATTAAGACTTGTTTTAACCGTCTTTCCGAGATATTTTGCCGCAATTGAAGAGGTTGTCCCTCCGCAAACGATGTGCTTACCCTGCTTTGAGAAAAATAGTGACATCATTCTGTCGCAGTCGTACTTGTTAGACGGCGGACCGAAAAGCATGTTCATAGGCTGCCTTTTTCTTATTCTCACAACGCAGGCCGTTGCATCGTCACCGGGGCGATGGCCGTAAAGCTTGTCACATTCGTCAACAAGTATGGTAGAAAGCGTTTTTGCCGTGTAGCCTACCATGGAAAGAGGTGCTAAGAATTCTATTATATCATCCCTTTTCCAGCCGAAATTGAACGCCGTTCCTATTCCCGCATGAGGACAACCGTCACTCATAGCAACAAAAACATCATTCTCACAAAGCTTTATCGATGAACGATATATCTTTTTACCGCCGATGTTAATTTCAGTTTTGGGATAATTGTAATTTTGACCGTCTCTCAACAGTATTACCAAAGGGTTATCATATTGTATAAGCTCTGCCGCTTCATTATTTATCAAATGAATTATCGTAAAGGTTGAATACGCAACGCCTCTGACGGAGCATATAGGAAGTGTAGCTGCTATAGTTTCAACGCAATCCTCAATAGAAAGGCCTTCAGCCATCATAGTTGAAATGATTTTAGAGGTAAGTGTTGAAAGAATACTTGCCTTAACTCCGCTTCCGAGACCGTCAGCCAGAACGATAATCTGCGAATTTTCTCCCTGCTCTACAATGTCAATATGATCTCCGCAAAGCTGCTCACCCACATGGTTTATGCTTTTAAAGCCTATATCGGCACACAGATCATTCATTGGTTATGCTCTCCTTAAGCTTTGTGAGTGCAATCTTTGTTTCAGCGGCGGTTTCTCCGAGCAATGAAGCTATTTCCTGAACAATACGCATTTGCTTATCAACAACCTTATCTGCAATATCAACGGTTTGCCTACTGATGCTTTCTTTTTTCTCTCTTTCATTTTCTTCATCGGTAACATCACGCATAATACAAATAAGAAGGTGATAATCCTTATCATAAATTACTGTCTGCTCGACATATTTTCTGTATTCCGCAAGATATTGCTTTTTATCCCTTACGCTTTTCCCCGTCTTAAGAACCTTCATAAATACCTTGGGATCAAGTATTCTTATTACCTGTTCACCGAGAACATCGGAAGCAGAGCGCAGGTTCATCATCTTAAGTGCAGCCTGGTTTATTTGCTGAACCTCGAAGCTTTCATTTAAAACAATAAGTCCGTTAGGAGTATTGTTAACAACATTATCGGAAAAGCTTTCCGCCTTATCCTTAAGGAAGGGCAAGCACATAGATATCTCAGCCTTGCCCTGATAAATAGCAATTGCTTTTTCACGGCAGGTATCGTAACCGCAAGAACCGCAGTTAAGCTCATCTGTAGGCTTAAATTTGCCCATTTGCCTTAATATTTCGGATATTTGCTGCTCTGTAGGGGGCTGAAGCTTTCTTTCAATAGCCTCAAAGCCCTTACGAATACTGTACGAATCCTGCGCAGCTACCTCAAAATCCTCTTTACCGGCAAACTGTGCCACAGACATATAATCCTTTACAGGCTGTCTGTGATATTTTTCCATAACCGGTCCACCGATACAGCTTCCTGCGCAGGCCGACATTTCTATAAAGCAATTATGGATATTACCGTTTTCTATATCTTTAAGTGCAGTTATACAGTTTTCAACGCCGTCAAAGGCAAGATATGTATATTCCGAATTGCTTGTATCCATAGTTTTAAGAATTCCGCCGACCGTCGGGAAAAATCTTGCCTTGCTTTTAGGCTCGTAATCCATCTCTTTTTCAAGCTCGATTTTTTCCGATTTAAGCCAAGCAGTAAGCTCTTCATAGGTAAGCACGGCATCAACTATTCCCTCATAGTGCTCCGCTTCGTCCTTCTTAGCCACACAAGGACCTATAAACACTGTTTTAGCATTCGGATATCTTTTCTTAATATCCTTACAGTGTGCCTGCATAGGAGACATAACATCGGCAAGCATATCAAGCTCCTTTGGAAAATACTTTTGTATGAGCAGATTTACAGAATGACAGCAGGAGGAGATTATTACATCCCGTTTATCCTCCCTCAGCATTCTTTCATACTCGGTTTTAACCATTGTCGCTCCTATTGCGGTTTCCTCAACATCATAAAATCCGAGTTTTTTAAGAGCGGTACGCATAGCTCCTATACCCACACCGTCATAATTTGCAACAAAGGAGGGTGCAAGGCTTACTATAACAGGGGCTGCACTTTGAATTAAAACCTTAACCTTTTCGGTTTCATCTACTATTTCCTTTGCATTTTGCGGACATACGACAAAGCACTGACCGCAAAGTATACATTCGTTTCCTATAATATGTGCCTGATTACCCGAAAATCTTATTGATTTTACCGGACAATAGCGTATGCACTTATAACAGTTTTTACAGTTTGATTTTTTCAAGGTAAGACAGCTTGGCATAACTTATTACTCCTTACTCTTTCACTTGAATTCAGAAAGAATATTCTCATCAAAAAATTCTTTAAAGTTTTCCTTTGTTATACCGGTATATACATTATCATCAACACTGACGGTAACACCTGTGCGATTACATTTTCCGGTACAAAAGCTACCTGCAAGCGTTATATCGTTTTCAAGACCGTTATCCTTAACGGCATTTGTTAAAAGCCCAACTATATCCTCAGAGCCTTTAATGTAGCAGGAGCTACCGACACATACCTGAACTATCATATGTAATTACACCTTATCAAAAATATTTTCCTTAAAGAAATCATCAACAGTTTCGGGGGTTACGGAAAAAAGCTCCTCCCCGACTGTGACACAAACTCCCTTCTGACAGTTTCCCATGCAGAAGGTGCCGCCCAAATCAACCTTATTCTTAAGCCCGTTTTCCGAAATAAGCTGCTGGAGGCGTTCGACAACCTGCCTTGACCCTTTTATATGGCAAGAGCTTCCGATGCATACAGTTACTTTCATTTTTTTATCTCCTTTATTCATAATCTACGACATCCGTCCAGGAATACAAAAATTCTCTTTCCCTTTCGTTGCCTTTAACAGACTGAGATGCAGCGACAATAGGCATCCATTTTTGAATATACTGCCGCTCTATGCCGCATTTGGCGCAAAAAAGCTCAAGATATTTATCGGCACCCGTTATATCACCGCTAAGCCAAAAGAGAAGATAGGTTCTCGCAGCATCGGCAGAGGCATTTCCCTGCGTTGCGTGTGCCCAGTCAATAATATACGGATCACCGTTATCTGCAATAATAATGTTTGAAGGATTAAAATCTCCGTGACAGAGCTTTGCGTGCTTAGGCATACCCTCAAGGCGGGTCAGCAAATCATAACAAACAGACGAATCCAGCCTTGCTTGCTTTATTTTTCGCTTCATTTTATCCCTTAAATTAAAAAGCAAAGGACAGCTTTTAAGATGAACCTCAAATTGCAAATCAACAAACATTTTAAGATATTCATCATATTTATCCGGATTTTCCTTCATAAGACGATCAAGAGCTTTACC
Source organism: uncultured Ruminococcus sp. (assembly GCA_964385735.1). Classification (GTDB taxonomy): domain Bacteria; phylum Bacillota; class Clostridia; order Oscillospirales; family Acutalibacteraceae; genus UBA737. The sequence goes on from CAYLQF010000025.1 coordinate 10,085, forward strand.
GGATATATAATCGGATATCAAAGCCCATTTACCGTCAACCATTGCAACCTCTCGGATTTTAGGTATAGAAAGTCCGGTTTCCTCAACTCGTGCCTGATTAAGTGCTTCGTTTAAAACATCCGCCTTTGAGTAATCATTGCCAAAAACCTTTATGCAAAGCTCGCCGTCTCTATACACAGTCTTTGAATTTCTAACGGCTATAACTCTATCAAGCTTCATATAAATTATCCTTTCTAATATCCTCCCGATACGGCATATCAGGCTCCTTAAAGAAGCTATTTCCGTAATAAGCATTTAAATACATCTGCTTTATTTCGCTCATAAGCGGATAGCGGGGATTAGCTCCTGTGCATTGGTCATCAAAGGCCTGTTCGGTCATATCGTCAAGCCTTGAGAGAAAATCCTGCTCCTTAATTTCGTATTCCTTGATTGAAGCTTTAATTCCTATCTTAGATTTCAGATTATTTAAGGCAAGAATAAGTCCCTCAAGCCTCTCGTTGTCGCTTTTTCCGGATATACCGAGTGCTTCTGCCAATTTTGCGTATTTAGTAAGCCTACAGGGATAGGTATACTGAGGAAATGTTCCCATTTTAACAGGTGCTTGAGATGAATTAAATCTAATAACCTGTTCAAGTAAAAGTGCATTTGCGATACCGTGCGGCAGGTGAAAAAATGCCCCGAGCTTGTGTGCCATAGAATGGCATACACCAAGAAAGGCATTTGCAAACGCCATACCCGCCATAGCAGCGGCATTTGCGGTTTTTTCTCTTGCCACAGGGTCGTTCGGACCGTTATCATATGCTCTTGGCAGGTATTCAAGCATAATTTTAAGCGATTGTACTGCAAGCGCATCTGTATAATCGGTAGCCATAACCGATGCATAAGCCTCAAGAGCGTGAGAAACGGTATCTATACCCGAAGCCGCAGTAAGTCCTTTAGGAGCATTCATTTGAAGCTGCGAATCGATTATAGCCATTTTAGGCATAAGCTCGTAATCTGCAAGAGGATATTTTATACCGGTTTTTTCATCGGTTATAACAGCAAAGGGTGTAACCTCGGAGCCGGTACCAGCAGATGTGGGTACAGCGACAAAATATGCTTTATCACCCATTTTCGGAAATCTGTAAATTCTTTTTCTGATATCCGAAAATCTCATAGCCATATCGGAAAAATCCGATTCGGGATGCTCATACATCACCCACATTATTTTTGCCGCATCCATGGCACTTCCGCCGCCCAAAGCAATTATACAGTCAGGCGAAAAGGCTTTCATCTGCTCCGCTCCTCTAACTGCGCAGTCAAGCGTAGGATCGGGGAAAACATCGAAAAATACGGTATAAGCTATTTTGAGACTGTCAAGCTTATCGGTTATCGCCCTTGTGTAACCGTTTTCAAAAAGGAATTTATCCGTTACAATAAAAGCCTTTTTTCGGTCAAGAAGAGTTTTCAGCTTCTCTAAAGCAAGGGGCAGACAGCCTTTTTTTATATAAAGCTTCTCGGGAGCTTTAAACCAGAGCATATTTTCTCTCCTCTCGGCAACCGTTTTTACATTAAGCAGATGCTTTACCCCAACATTTTCACAAATGCTGTTTGAGCCCCAAGAGCCGCAACCGAGAGTAAGAGAGGGTGGAAGCTTGAAATTATAAATATCCCCTATTCCGCCTTGAGAAGCGGGAGTATTGACAAGTATTCGGCAGGTTTTCATTCTACGGGCAAATTCGTTAATTTTATCCTTTCCCGTAACGGTGTTAACATAAAGCGAAGCGGTATGACCGTATCCGCCGCCTGCAATTAAGCTCTCTGCCATGTCAAGCGCATTATCGAAATTTTCCGCTTTGTACATTGCAAGAACGGGTGAAAGCTTTTCATGAGCAAACTCTTCAGAAGGGTCGGTCTTTTCAACCTCACCTATAAGAATTTTAGTTCCGCTCGGAACCTGAACTCCCGAAAGAGCGGCAATTTTATATGCACTCTGACCTACAATTTTCGAGTTAAGAGCGCCATTTATTATCATCGCTTTTCTTACCCTTTGTATTTCAAGAGCATTAAGAAAATAACAGCCTCTCATTTCGAGCTCGCTTCGTACACTTGCATATATCTCACGAGGAACAATAACAGCTTGCTCGGAAGCGCATATCATACCGTTATCGAAGGTTTTAGAATGAATAATCGAGCTTACCGCAAGCTTTATGTCCGCACTGTCAGCTATAACGGCGGGAGTGTTGCCGGGACCGACACCAAGTGCAGGCTTGCCGCTTGAATATGCCGCCTTAACCATTGCCGGACCGCCGGTAGCAAGAATTATATCCGATTCCTGCATAAGAAGCCTTGTAAGCTCAAGACTCGGAAGCTCTATCCACATTATTATATTTTCGGGAGCACCTGCCGCTACTGCAGCCTCAAGCACGATTTTTGCAGCCAAAGCAGTTGCCTTTTTCGCCCTTGGATGCGGGCTGATAAGGATAGCATTTCGAGTTTTAAGTGCGAGCAGGGCTTTAAATATTACGGTTGAGGTAGGATTTGTTGTAGGTATGACAGCACCTATAATTCCCATAGGCTCTGCGATTTTCATTATGCCGTATGCCTCATCACACTCCACAATACCGCAGGTTTTGGTATCACGGTAGGCGTTATATACATATTCGCAGGCAAAGTGATTTTTAATGACCTTATCTTCAACAATGCCCATTTCGGTTTCCTCAACAGCAAGCTTAGCAAGGGGTATTCGTTGCTTATTCGCCGCAATTGCGGCAGCCTTGAAAATTTTATCGACCTGAGCCTGTGTATATTCGGAATATTTTTTCTGAGCCTGTCTTAACAACGAAAGGGCATTTTTCAAGCTCTCGGCACTGTCAATTACTTCGTACGATATATCCATAAAATCCCTCGCTAATACACCGTACCTTTTTAAGCCTGAGCGCTTATATGAGCTAACGAAAGAGCAAGGTCCTCCCTTTTAAGGGTTATTCCCTCGGGAACTGAAAGAGGGACCGGAGCAAAGCTCCATATAACGGTTATTCCGCTGTTTACCATTCTATTGCAAACATCTTGAGCGGCTTCCTTAGGAACGGTTATAATTCCTATTTTTATACCGTTATTTTTACAAAAATTTTCGAGTTTATTCATAGACAATATAGGTTTTTTCAGCTCCTGTGATTTATCGGAGAAGGCTGTTTTATCGAATGCGGCGGCAATTGAAATGCCGTAATCGGAAAACCCATCATAATCAAGCAGTGCCCGTCCGAGCTTTCCCGCACCGACGATAATCGCCCTTGTGGATGAACCGCCGGACAGCACGGCCTCTATAGCGTTTATAAGCACACCCGTAATATAGCCGACCTTCGGCTTCCCCTCTCCGCTGACAGCAGCTAAATCCTTTCTGACCTGAACATCTCCGAGACCGAGTGCTCTTGCTATTGCGGTTGCGGAAACGGTTTTAATATCAGCGGGAAGTGACTTAAGATATTTAAGATAAAGCGGCAGTCTGCCAAGAGTTGCCTTAGGCAACGGATGAACGCACATAGCAGCACCTCCATTATATTATTTTGCCGAAATCACACCTATCTTGATACTAATACTATCATTTTGTCGCTTTATTTTCAATTATATAATTTATATATCGGTATTGTGTATATCGATATATCCTTACCGAATCTGACAAGCAAAGCAAAAGCCGTTAACCGATATATCTTCTTTTAGAGCTGCAAAGCTCGGTTATAAATGCCCTGTCAATATCGTTTAGCTTATAATCGTTTCTGTATATAAGTACATCCTTATATATCCTCTTGTTATCCTCAGAGGATTTTTGAACAAGCCCATATCTCGATAAGAGGTCCGATGGAACCGGCGAGACCCACATAAAGGTATCGGTATTTTCTCTTAAAAGCTCAAACTGACTTGCCCGTTCAAAAACAAAAATTTTATTTTTGGGGTTATCTGCCAATTCCTCCTTCAAAACGGCTGAAAACGGAAGTGAGGGAACATACGGATCACCGTGAGCAATTTCGGTGTAGGCTTCAAGGTCCTTATAGCCTATTTTTTCCTTTGCGGCAAGAGGATGCTTTTCGCTCATTATAAGCTTATACCCAAATTCTGTCACAAGCTCATACGAAAGTCCTTTTTCCTCAAGCATATCCTTAAAATAGCGGTCATAATTTTGAAAATATCTGATGATACCGAGGGTGTAGTCTGATTGAAGTATGTTTTTTATCGCACGCATTGCGTTGGTTTCTTTATAGAAAAATTCATAAGAAGCCTCCTTACCGACGGCTTTGGTGAATTTTGCAAAGGCCTCGGCAATATAGCTTGCTCTCGGTACGGAAATAGAAAAACGGCGCTTTGCTGCTTTTCCGGATTTATATATAGCCTCGACCGAATCGATTTGCTTTAATATGCTGACAGCATAATTCAAAAACTCTTCACCGTCGGGAGTAGGCACCATTCCCTTTGCAGAGCGTTTAAAAATACTTATGCCTAACTCTTTTTCAAGCTCCTTAATCGCCCTGCTTAAATTCGGCTGGCCTATATACAGATTTTGTGCTGCTTTATTTATTGAGCCGGTTTTCGCAACCTCAACGGCATATTTTAGATGCAAAATATTCATATTTTCTCTTCCTCTGCGTTCTTATCAAGAGCCTTAAGGTCATAAGGAGTAGACTGATAAACAAAATAATTCAACCAATTTATAAACAAAAGGCTGCCGTGTGCACGCCATCTGACAATGGGCTCCCTTAAAGGATTGTCATATGGATAATAGTTTTTCGGAACTGCGGTATCGAGACCTGCAGCCTTATCCCTTTTATATTCGCTGTCAAGAGTATCTGCATCATACTCAAAATGACCCATAACAAATATTTGCCTGCCGCCTTTTTTTGAGATTATATTTATGCCCGCCTCATCAGACGAAGCTAAAATTTGAAGCTCCGCAGCATTGCGTACATCCTCCGCCTTAACGGTTGTATACCTTGAATGAGGTGCATAAAATTCACCGTCAAATCCACGCATAAGCATCGCCTTCGGCTTATCTACTCTGTGCTTAAAGACACCGAAAAGCTTTTTATCGAGTCCTTGCTTCTTAATTCCGTAATGATAATACAGACCTGCCTGTGCGCCCCAGCATATATGCATAGTGCTGTGAACATTTTTTTTACTCCACTCCATAATTTCACAAAGCTCATCCCAATAATCAACCTCTTCAAATTCAAGCTGTTCTACGGGTGCACCTGTTATTATCATACCGTCAAACCTATCGTTTTTTACATCCTCAAAGGTTTTATAAAATGAAATAAGATGGCTTTCGGAGGTGTTCTGAGCGGTGTGTGTTTTTACCCTTATCAGTGTAAGCTCTATCTGAAGCGGAGTATTGCCGAGTATTCTTGATATTTGAGTTTCCGTTTCGATTTTTTTCGGCATAAGATTTAGAAGCAGTATTTTAAGAGGTCTTATATCCTGTGTTATTGCCCGTTTTTCGGTCATAACAAAAATATTTTCACCTGCCAGAGTTTTTACCGCAGGTAAATCATTTGGTATTTTTATAGGCATTAAATCTATCTCCTAACAAAGGCTCAGTGCATTTTCAATATCGGCTATAAGATCATCGGCATCCTCAATTCCCACCGAAAGTCTTATAAGATCTGCCGGAACACC
>CAYLQF010000026.1:0-14764 GCA_964385735.1 uncultured Ruminococcus sp.
ATCTGCCGTTATCCATTACAGCTCGGCAGAACCATTTACCGTCCCACGCCTTTTCATTTATAACCTTTTTCTGTTCGTTATAGGCGTTTTCGTATATAGAGCCGTCTTCGCCTATAATTTCCGAAAGCCTTTGCATATCCTTAAGACAAACGCAATACTGCATCGCCGTCCATATACTCTCACCCTTGCCCTGACGGCACACTCTGAAGAGCTGGTCGTTCCAGTCGGAGCGAAGCATAAGAGGAAATCCGTTAGGCCCGATTTTGCTCATCGTAAATTCTATCGATTTTTTTATATGCTCAAGAACGGTACCGTCACCGCCGTCAAAATAAGAAACCTTATCATAAAGGAAATCGGTGCTCCCCTCCTCCTCTATCAGCTTACATACGGTGTGAACTATCCAAAGATGATCGTCCGAATGAACGGTTGTAACAGGCTCCCAGCCCTCTGTGGGGAAGAAATAATGGTTAACATGACCGTCGTTATACTGCTGAGTTAAAAGCAGCTTTATTTTATCTCTTGCCCTATCGGTATCGAACGGTATCATGGAAAGTATATCCTGAGCGGTATCTCTGAAGCCTACGCCTCTGAAGGTTCCTGTGGCATAATATGAGATATTCCTTGAAAAACGGAAATTGCGCTCTGCCTGATAGGGATTCCATATATTTATCATTCTCTCGGCATTTTTATCGGGAACGGTACAGCTGTATTTTGAAAGATAAGCATTCCATCTTTTATTTAAATCCGCAAAGGAGCTATCAACAAAATCCTTTTCTCTGCAATGAGTAACCGATTTTTTTATTTCCTCATCCGTCATAGCGGCACCGAGGAAGAAGCACACACGCCTTTCCTCATTTGCCTTGAGCTCAACATCAAGCTCCAAAGCAAAGCAGGGATCGCCTCCGGCAAGGGTGGAATTTGTACAACCAGTTTCAAGTCCCACAGGATTTTCCTCGCTTCTGTAGTTACCGACAAATTCATCCCTGTCACCGTCAAAAGCGATTATTTTCGCATCCGATGCAAAATAAATAAGCGGAGTTTCCTCGGGACGGGGCTGATTTTCAACACCGTACTTATAGACTAAGGTATCATCAATTGTGTAAACGCTGAGCTGATGCTTGTTATAGCACTGCCACTGAAGCTCACGCATAAACTCCATCATACCGAGCTCAACATACGGGAAAAGCTTTATTTTACGGTCGGTATTCGATTTGAGCTTAAGCTCCCAAATAAGACAGTTTTCAAAATAGCCTATATGAAACCTGAGGTCTGCCTTAAGCCCGTTATGCTCGCTGTTGAAAACGGTATATCCCATACCGTGAGTAGCAGACCATTTTTCGGGCTTTACCGCAACCGGCTCGGCAGTAGGACAAAATACGCCGTTTTCGTCCTTTATATACACATAAAATCCGCTTCGGTCGGTAGGAAGATTGAAAAATCTGTAATGATTTATTCTCCATATCTGAGGGGAACGGTAAAAAGCAACTCCGCCGCCCGCCTGTGATATCATTGTATGAAAGGTTCCGTTGCTTAAATAGTTCATCCACGGTGTAGCCGTATTATATTTATTTATGGTAATTTCTTTTTTATCGTCCGAAAAGGTGTAGCACCGTTTATTGTTTTCGCTTTGCATTTTCATTTCTCCTATTGCTTGATCTTCGAATCCGGACCCACAGCGGAAGCAACGCATCCTCCTATTTTGATATGGTCCTCGGTAAATACATTGCCTTCCATATAATTAGCACCCTCTGTAAGCATCTCGACTGCGGTTGCATATCCGCCTATACGATTTGATACAATACTGTTGTAGGAGCCGCTTATTGCCATCCCGCCGTGTGGCGTTAAATCTACAAATTCCGGAAGATTTTTGGTGCATATTATACTGCGCATACCGTCAAACATATTCTGCCTTATGGAATTTCCGAACATCCCCAGAGTTCGTTTTACTCTGTCATCCTTACAGCTCATATATCTTTTGTTCACATCAAGCCACAGTCCCTTACCGCTGCCCTTTACCTGACAATGCAAAACATAGTTAAATGCAACAACACAGGTACGCAGCCTTTCGTTATTGTAAAGGTGACTGTAAAGTCTTATTCCGGCTGAAAGCTCAATAATATGTCCGGACATAACATTTTCTATGCCGCATATCCACAAAAACTGTGTGTGACCGTTCGAAGCTGCCGTGTTATTATCAACCCACATATTGTGATGTGTTGCGCAAACAACGGTAAAAAGCGTGTTCTCGTCCGGCTCTACCGTCCATTCTCTGTCAAGAATAAGCTTTTTGCCTTCAACTCCGACTACCTTTCGGTACTGACCGAAGCCGGTACCGTCGATTATACAAGCAAATCTCGTATTTTCCTTATTTGCCTCAGCAGACAGCACAGGACCCTCGGTGTTGATTTCCGAGCAGCCCTCCTTCGGATCGCTCATAACTATATAATCGCTTCCGACCTTCTCGGCTGTTCCCGTCCAATCGCAGCTGCCGTTTTCGCACATATAAAGCTCAAGCGCATTACAGTTTCTCGCAACATCGTAAACTCTGTTTTGATATACCCAGTTGTTTTCAAAGCCCTGCTGTGACATAAAGGCTCTTCTGCCGCTTATAAAATCGTTTTCTATAAATACAGAATCGTGAACGCCCGAAAAATAGGTTTGATCCATCTGTCTCGGAGAGCATTCGAATACATTTTTTATTATTCTGAGCCTGTAATTTGCAGCAGGCATTACCCATATAGGCACAAGAGCCGTAAATTTACATTTATATACCGTAAGCTCGGTATTACTGCAGGTTGTGAGAAAGGCTGCACTTATCGACCCGAATTCGGCATTTAAATCGAAGGTGTTGTTTGCACCGCCATCAACCTCAACATAATTTGCAAAGGCACCGAAAACCTCGGCATTATCCTCCTCTGCGCAGACAAGTATTCCGATATCGGCACCGCCCAGCTCAAGGCGAATTCCCTCTACACCGGCATCACCGCATATTTTTATGAGAACCCCGTTTTTGGTTTCACGGTTCGCCCATACCCCTTGCCAATCCTTTGACCAACCCGAAGCACCGGATTTTTTGGAAGCAAAGCCTACCTTAAGCCAATCGGTTTCAATCCGCTTGCCGTAAGCCGTACGAACGGTAGTGGCTCCCTTGCCAGCTCCCTGCAAAACAACGCCGTCTCTCAAGGTTAATGTATCGCTGATTCCGTAAATACCGGCAGTTAAAATTAAAGCTCCGCCACCGCTTGCATAAAGATCGTCAAGAGCTGCCTGAAGCTCGGCGGTCATATCCTTAAAGGCGCCCTCTGCGGGTGCAGGAACAGTTACCGTACGACAGGGCGGAAGCATTATTTCATCTGCGGTCTCCCTGTTCCATTTTGTTCTGTAATATTCGGTAAGAGAATAATCCGAGCTTACCGTTACGGACACCGGCCTGCTCCAGCCGTAAGGCCCGCCGTAGCCCGAGTGAAGATAAACCTCGTATTCGCCGTCACTTAAGGACTGCGGTATTCTTATATGCATTGAGTTTCTATGTGAATCATGCGGATAATAGTACATAAAGGGAGAGAGAAAATCCGTATTTGTAAGCTCTCCGGTCGCCTTATTTTTAAATACCGCCTTACGGTGCTTAACCGACCAAAAGCCTATACCGTAAAAGGAAACAACTGCTCCGGGGTATACCTTTTTGAAGGTTTGCATCCATATATCGGGAGCATTTGCAACAAAAGGCTTTGAAAATCCGCTCTTGTTTTCAACCCACATAACAGCGGTTCCTTCATAGGTTGATTGCTCTCCGCCGACAAAAATTACCTGTGAATCGACAAAAGTTGTGACTTTATATATTCTCGCATCCTCGGGAGGAAGCTCCGGCAGGTCTGCTCCGGGAAAACCGTAGTCCTCGGCCCTTACCGTTTCCCCCACCTGAGGGCGCCACCAATAAATTTTACTCTCCCGCTCGAAATTTTCACCGAAAAGCTGTATAGCCTCACCGTTTTCAAAATTTACGATTCTCGAGATTTGAGGTTTTGGATTTTTTAACATTTACATACAACTCCTTACAAACTTTATATGCCTGATTTTACGCAGTTTTCCTATTCAACAGCATAAAATTTCCTTTTCGTACACATTATACATTACCGCAGAGTTTAAGTCAATTAAATTTACCGTAAAATAAACAAATAAATATTCTTTCGGAAGTTACCTCGGTTTTGGACGGTATCGGGTATTTTTCATTGACTTTACCGACACTTTACCGTATAATGATATACGGTATCAGTCTAATTTAAGGAGTGTTTAAAATGAAGCCTGTTTATAAAAGAATTCTGCTGAAATTAAGCGGCGAGGTTCTCGCCGGCGAAAAAGGCACGGGAATTGATTTCGATAAGGTTACCGATGTATGCAAGCGTATCAAGGAATGTGTCGATATGGGCGTACAGGTGGCAATAGTTGTAGGTGGGGGAAACTTCTGGAGAGGCCGCTCCTCCGGTGAAATGGACAGAACGAGGGCAGACCATATGGGTATGCTCGCAACAACAATAAATTCACTTGCTCTATGTGATGCCTTAGAACAGCTCGGTGTTACGGCAAGGGTGCAAACCGCAATCGAAATGCGCCAGATAGCAGAGCTCTACATAAGAGGCAAGGCTATAAGGCACCTTGAAAAGGGCAGAGTTGTTATATTCGGCTGCGGAACGGGAAGTCCCTTCTTCTCAACCGATACCGCAGCAGCTCTCAGAGCGGCTGAAATAGGCGCAGATGTTATATTTAAGGCAACTAATGTTGACGGCATATACGACAGCGATCCCAAATCAAATCCGAATGCCAAGAAATTCGATGAGCTTACTCACTATGAGGTGCTCAAAATGAAGCTTAATGTTATGGACAGCACCGCAGCCTCGCTTTGTATGGATAATAACATAAGCATACTCGTATTCAATTTAAACGACCCCGATAACATAACAAGAGCCGTTGTCGGAAAACACAACGGCACCCTTGTAAAATAAACCGAAGGAAGGCTTAATGACATGAATGAACTTTTAAAAGCAACAGAAGAAAGAATGAACAAATCGATATCCGCTCTCGAAAGAGAATATAAAAGCATAAGAGCCGGAAGAGCAAACATTTCAATTCTCGATAAGCTTTCGGTTGATTATTACGGTGTTCCCACTCCTATTCAGCAGATGGCCGCCGTATCCGTTCCGGAAGCCAGAACAATTATCATTCAGCCTTGGGATGCTAGCACCTTAAAGGATATAGAAAGAGCTATTCTTACCTCGGATATAGGAATAAATCCTCAAAACGACGGTAAGGTTATCCGCCTTAATTTCCCTCCTCTTACCGAGGAACGCAGAAAGGAAATAGTTAAAGATGTTCGCAAAAAGGCAGAGGAAGCCAAGGTCGCCGTTCGCAATCAGCGCAGAGAGGCGCTCGATAAGCTCAAGGCTCTTAAAAAGGGCGGCTCGATAACCGAGGACGATGAAGCAAACGGCGAAAAGAAAATACAGAACCTTACGGATAAATTCTGCAAGGAAACCGACACCTTAAGCGAAGCCAAGGAAAAGGAAATAATGGAAATATAACGGTTAGGAAGATTTACTTGCCCTTATTCAAAAAAAAAGCAGTGGGAGAGCATAAGGTCTTACCCTGCCATATTGCAATTATTATGGACGGTAACGGCAGATGGGCAAAAAAACGCTCTCTGCCCCGTTCGGCAGGTCATTCGGCAGGCGCAAAGACATTTAAAGCAATTGCACGGTATTGTAACAAAATAGGTATTAAATACCTTACGGTTTATGCTTTTTCAACCGAAAATTGGAAAAGGCCCAAAGCCGAGGTCGATGCGCTTATGGATCTTCTCCGTTCATATCTTAAGGATACTGCCTCCTTTAAGGAGGAAAATATAAAGCTCAGATTTATAGGAGATCGCAAGCCTATTGCTCCGGATCTGAAAGAGCTGATGGAAAAAGCGGAAAGGGACTCCGAAAACGCCACGGGGCTTACCCTAAATCTCGCAATAAATTACGGTGGGAGAGACGAAATAACTCACGCCGTTAAGGCTATTGTAAAAGAGGGTGTGCCCTTAGAGGAAATAACCGAGCAGGCTATTTCGGAGCGACTTTATACGGCAGGTCAGCCCGATCCCGATTTTATAATAAGGCCGAGCGGCGAATACAGGCTTTCAAACTTTCTTATTTGGCAATCGGCCTATGCAGAATATTGGTTTTCGGATGTTCTATGGCCGGATTTCAAGCCTAAGCATCTTGAGCAGGCCATTGACGATTACGGTAAAAGAAATCGTAGATTCGGCGGAATATAACGGTACAAAGCAATTTGGTGTTTTAAAATGCCATAAGAAGCTTCGGTTAAAAGCAAGCCGGATTTCGATTTATAAGGAGCATTTGCTTATGAAAACAAGAATTATTTCAGGTGCGGTGTTGATTGCCGTTATTGCGGCTGTACTGACACTTGCAAAAACTGTGAGTCCGTATTTTATAACCGTTTTTATAGCGGCAGCGACCGCAATTGCGGTTTTTGAGCTTTTAAGAAATGCCGCAAAAGTGCGGTCTGCCGTAGCGGTTTCAGGCTCGATGATCTATGCTTTCGCTATGATATTTTTACTTGATAAAGGCATAGCCTCAAAAATAGCGAAATATTATTTGTCTTCATACGCAGAGCTTTCGGGTCTTAAAGGCTTTTTCATCTCGAATTGGAGCTTCCTTCCGTTTGCTTTAAGCGTTATATACTTTGTCTTCGCAACTGCTGCGGTGCTTAAGCTTCACAGTGAGTTTCCGCTTGAAAGGATAGCGGTATTTACTTCTATGCCCATTTTTTTATGCTATGCCTTCAGCACGCTCGGAAGTATTATAAACCGTAATAACGGAATATACTATTTATTGCTGCTGCTTGATTTTTCGGCGGTTTGTGATACCGGCGCATATTTTACGGGAAGCACTCTCGGAAAGCATAAGCTATGCCCTGAAATAAGCCCTAAAAAAACTGTTGAGGGGGCTCTCGGCGGTATAATTTCAAGCCTTGTTGTTGCACTTGTGCTCGTGCTTGCCTTTAACCGTACAGAGCATATAGCTTCAACTATGCTTCTCACCGTGCCGATGTGTGTGCTCGGTATGCTCGGTGACCTTTTCGCTTCCGCAATAAAGCGCAGCTCGCAGATTAAGGATTACGGCACACTTATACCGGGGCACGGCGGAATACTCGACCGTTTTGACAGTATACTTATGATAGCTCCCGTTTTGTATATATTTGAAAGCTTTGGGGTAATTTAATGAAGGAGCTTATAATTTTAGGTTCAACGGGTTCAATAGGAGCTCAGGCCTTAGAGGTTGTAAGGCACAGAAGCGATATACGAATAACCGCTTTGGCCGCATACGGCAATACGAAGCTTATTGAAGAACAGGCAAGAGAATTTTCCCCTCTTGCCGTTGCTCTTTATGATGAAAATGCCGCCAAAGACCTTAAAATAAGGCTTGCCGATACCGATATAAGGGTTTTATCCGGTGAAAGCGGTGTATTACAGCTTGCCTCCGGCAGAGGTGATACGGTATTAAGCGCAATAGTCGGCATAGCAGGGCTTAAGCCCACACTAACCGCAATTTCGGCAAAAAAAACAGTCGCTCTCGCCAACAAGGAATCCCTTGTGACAGCCGGAGACCTTGTAAAGAAAAAATTAAAGCAATACGGTGTTACACTATTACCGGTTGACAGCGAGCATTCCGCAATTTTTCAGTCACTTCAAGGTGTTCCCAAGGGCTCACTCAGAAAAATACTGCTTACCGCTTCGGGCGGTCCTTTTTTCAAAAAGACGGCAAGGGAGCTTGAAAGTGTCACTGCGGCAGATGCGTTAAAGCATCCCAATTGGTCTATGGGAGCAAAAATAACCGTTGACTCCGCAACCCTTATGAATAAAGGACTTGAGGTTATAGAGGCAGTGCATCTTTTCGATGTAAAGCCGGACGATATTGAGGTACTTGTCCACAGGCAGAGCATACTTCACTCCGCAGTTGAATTAAGTGACGGAGCTGTTATAGCACAGCTTGGAACGCCCGATATGCGGCTGCCAATACAATATGCTCTCACATATCCAGAAAGGGGAGAGTCCTTTGAAAGGCTTGACCTTTTCAAGGCAGCCTCTCTTACATTTGAAAAGCCCGACACCGACACCTTTAAATGCCTTCCGGTTTGTATAAGCGCAATAAAGCTCGGAGGACTTCGTCCCGCTTTTATAAACGGTGCAAACGAGGAGGCAGTAAGACTTTTTCTCGATAATAAAATCGGCTTTATGAAAATAGGTGCGCTTATGGAAGAGGCTCTTTGCCGTGCACCCAAAGCGAAAAGCTTCGAGGTTGGCGATGTATTTGAAGCCGACCGTGAAGCAAGAGCGCTTGTCAGAAAAATTTCCGGAGTGTGATGATTATGAATATATGGAGCAATATTTGGCCGTATCTCATAGCCGTGCTCTTGTTTTTGGTGCTGATAATAATTCACGAATTCGGTCATTTTATCGCAGCAAAGCTGCTTAAGGTAAGAGTAAACGAATTTGCAATCGGCTTCGGCCCGAAGCTTTTTTCAAAAAAATTCGGAGAAACCGAATACAAATTAAACCTTATCCCCTTAGGTGGCTACTGTGCTATGGAGGGCGATGACGAAGCCAGCGAGGATGATAAGGCCTTCTGCAACAAAAAGCCATGGCGCAAATTTTTAATAATTGCTATGGGAGCTGTTTTCAATCTTCTGCTCGGTCTGATTTTGGTTGCGATTGCAATTGCCCCCCAAAAATATTTTTTAACAACAAAAATATCGCAGTTTGCAGACAATGCAGTGTCGGTTAATTACGGACTTCGTGAAAACGATAAAATAATCAAGGTTGACGGAAGAAAAATATATTCAGATTATGATTTAAGCTATGCCTTTACAAATATTGAGGGCGGAAGCGTTGATATAACCGTTGAAAGAAACGGCGAAAAAACAGAGCTTAAAAATGTTAAGTTCGATACCGCCGAGGTGGACGGTATCTCGTACCTTAAGGTTGATTTTTATGTCTATGCGGAAAGTAAAACCTTTCTTCATTACATTAAAAACATCTTTTCAACGGCTTTTTCTTATTGTGCCGTAATTTGGCGCTCGCTTATTGACCTTATAAGCGGAAAATACGGTATAAGTGCGGTTTCGGGTCCGGTGGGGCTGACCGCTGCAATAGGCAGCGTTGCAAAGCAAAATTTAATGTCGCTTATTCCGATAATGGCTCTTATTTCCATTAACTTAGGACTGTTTAATCTCTTACCCCTCCCCGCTCTCGACGGCGGCAGACTTTTATTTATTTTAATTGAAATGATATTCAAAAAGCCTGTTCCGCAGAAATACGAGGCTGCCGTTCACGCCATAGGCTTTATAATTTTGCTCGGCTTTATGCTGCTTGTAACGGCAAAGGATATATGGACTCTTGTGTCGGGGTGATGCTTAGTGTTTACAAATAAAGAAACAAACCGAGTTACAGTTAAAAACATACCTATAGGCGGCGGAGCTCCTATAAGCATTCAATCTATGCTTAATATACCTGCGCACAGCATAGAGGACAATATAAGGCAGGCTCAGTGCCTTAAGGAGGCCGGCTGTGATATACTGCGAATAGCAGTACCCGATAAGGCTGCGATTAAAACCGTTGCGGCAATAAAGGAAAGGGTTGATATTCCGCTCGTTGCCGACATACACTTTGACTGGCGCCTTGCAATAGACAGCATATCCGCAGGAATTGACAAGGTAAGAATAAACCCCGGCAATATCGGAAGCGAGGAGCATATACGGGCGGTTGCCAAGGCGGCAAACGAAAAAAACATTCCGATAAGAATAGGAGTAAACTCCGGCTCGCTCGAAAAACACATACTCGAAAAATACGGCTCCCCCACACCGGAGGCTATGGTTGAAAGCGGTCTTTATCACATTTCACTTTTAAATAAGTTTGATTTTGATAATATTGTGCTTTCACTTAAATCCTCTAATGTACAGTATATGTATAATGCATATCTTTTAGCGGCGCAAAGCTGTCCTTATCCGTTACACCTCGGTGTAACCGAAGCCGGAACAAGAGATACCGGAACGCTTAAATCAGCCGCAGGCATAGGCGGCTTGCTGCTGAGGAGCATAGGTGACACTATAAGGATCTCTCTCACAGACGACCCTGTAAACGAGGTTATTGCCGCAAAAGAGCTGCTTTCCTCATTAGGGCTGAGAAGCGGCGGTGTAAAATTCATATCCTGCCCTACCTGCGGTAGAACGGCAATAGACCTTATAGCGCTTGCAAAAAAAGCCGAGGAACGCTTTAAAGGGCTCGATAAAAACATAACAATTGCCGTTATGGGCTGTGTGGTAAACGGGCCGGGCGAAGCAAAAGAAGCCGATATCGGAATTGCCGGCGGAAACGGCTGCGGAATTATATTTAAAAACGGCAAAATATTGCATAAAAATATCGCCGAAGAAAAGCTTAT
This sequence comes from uncultured Ruminococcus sp., assembly GCA_964385735.1. Lineage (GTDB taxonomy): Bacteria > Bacillota > Clostridia > Oscillospirales > Acutalibacteraceae > UBA737. The sequence goes on from CAYLQF010000026.1 coordinate 10,497, forward strand.
AGATGCTTTGGCAGAAGAAATAGAAAAAATGTAAGTGGGTTGTAAATAAAGGATGTATTCATTCAGCGATCTTTTCGGTACATATGTAAGCAGCGAGGTCTGCTCCTCCTTTGAGGGCAGCTCGGTTTCCTCCTGCGAGCTTGACAGTGAGCTTCGCTCACTTGACCTCAAATTGATTTGTGCCTCCTATATTGACAGAAAAACCGTAAGCTCCTTCAAGGAGGAGCTCAAAGCCGCTCTTAATTTAAACAATGTGTTGCTTTATCTCAAATTCAATAAGGCTTCTCTTTGTAAGCAGGCACTTATAGATGCAGTGGATGAGCTGAAAATTAAAAAAGCGTCGGTTAACGGTTATTTTAACGGTGCCGATTACAATATTTCAGATGCTGCAATCTGTGTTGATTTAAAGCACGGCGGGCTTGAGAGTATTCTCTTAAGCGGCTTCGATAACGAATTAAGGCTTTATCTGAGGGAGCGTTTTGACCGTGATTTAGCTATAAGCTTCACAGGTCAAACGGAAAATGTCGAAATTGACCTGCCCCCTCTTCCCGAGGCTCCGCCCGAAGCACAGGACGATTCATATTTTTTCGCAGCAAGCAAGGAGATGTCCGCTGACTCCTCTGCAAGGAAAACACAGTCACAAGAAAAAAAGACCAAGGCGGCAAATGTGGATTTTTCAAAGCCGCCTAAGGACGGCTTACCTATATACATAGAAAGTGCAGAGCTGTTTTACGGACGAAAAATCGACACGGATATTATACCTCTTTCCAAAATCATTCCCCCTCAGGATGAAAACGAGTCGGTTAAGCTTTCCGCTTGGGGTGAGGTATTCGGCTCTGACATTGAAGAAAAAAGCACAAAACGGGGCGGCAAAATGGTTGTTGCCAAGTTTTATTTCAGCGACGGCTCAAACTCCTTTGCGGCAACAATTAAAAAGTTTTTTGATTCAAAATACAGCAAAAATATGGACGAAGAAGCAAGAAAATTCAAAAATTCTCTTAAGCCCTTAACCGACGGCGCCGTGCTGATAGTTAACGGTGACTACGGCTATGACAGCTGGTCAAGAGAATTTACGGTTTCCGTAACCGCTCTTGCAACCGTTAAAAAATACGAAGAAACCGACGATTATGAGGGTAATAAGCGAATAGAGCTGCACTGCCATACAAATATGTCTGCCAAGGATGCAGTTTCAAGTGCCGGAGACATAATAGCTCTTGCACATAAATGGGGGCACCGCTCAATTGCTATCACAGATCACGGTGTTGTTCAGGCATATCCCGCTGTAGCAGCCGCCGTGTCTAAAATCAGAAAATCCGATCCCGAATTCAAGGCAATATACGGGATAGAGAGCTATTTTGTAGATGATTTGCGCCACGACATTTCCGAAATGACCTCAAAGCAAATTGCAAAAATAAGAAATCATCAAATAATTCTCGTTAAAAATCTTACAGGACTTAAAAATCTTTATCAGCTGGTATCCTTCGCTCATATCGAGGATTTTCACGGCAAGCCCATAACTCTCAGGAGCAAGCTTGACAAGCACAGAGAAGGACTTATAATAGGCTCTGCCTGTGAACAGGGTGAGCTTTACAAGGCAGTTGTTGACGGCGCTTCGGATGAAGAGCTTATTAAAATAGCCGAATACTACGATTACCTTGAGATACAACCGCTCGGTAACAATCAGTTTATGGTCAGAGAAGCCTCGCTGCCGGATAAAACCGATAAAAAAACCGGTCAAATAATCAAAAACCGTTTTAAAGCGGTAAAAAATCTTGATGTTATAAAGGACTTTAACCGCAAAATAGTTGAAATTGCCGATAAGCTCGGTAAGCCTGTTGTTGCAACTGGAGATGTGCATTTTCTGCGCAAGGAGGACGGCATTGTACGACAGATAGTTATGGCGGGTCAGGGCTTCGACGATATCGAAAATCAGGCTCCGCTGTATCTTAAAACAACCAAGGAAATGCTTTCCGATTTTGAATATTTCGGGGAGCGTGCAAGGGAATTCGTTATTGATAATCCGGCAAAAATCACAGCTATGATAAGTCCGGAGGTAATTCCCGTTCCGGAGGGTAACTATCCGCCTGTTATCGAAGGCTCGGACGATATGTTGAAAAACATATGCTGGGATAACGCCCACAGAATATACGGTGATCCCCTGCCTGAAATAGTTGAAAAGCGCCTTGATAAGGAGCTTAATTCGATAATCAACAACGGATTTTCAATAATGTATATTTCTGCCCAAAAGCTTGTTGCTTACAGCGAGGAAAAGGGCTATCTTGTAGGCTCAAGAGGCTCGGTAGGCTCATCCTTTGTCGCTACAATGGCGGGTATTTCCGAGGTTAATCCCCTGCCTCCACATTATGTTTGCCCAAAGTGTCGAAAAAGTGAATTTTTCACTAAAGGCGAGGTAGGCTCCGGCTTTGACCTTGAGGAAAAAAATTGTCCTGCTTGCGGAACGCCTTATGACAGAAACGGTCACGATATTCCTTTTGAAACCTTCCTCGGCTTTAAAGGCGACAAGGTGCCTGATATTGACCTTAATTTCTCCGATGAGGTTCAAAACGATGTTCAAAGGTTTACGGAAACGCTTTTCGGCAAGGAAAATGTTTACAAGGCGGGCACTATATCGACTATAGCCGAAAAAACCGCTTTCGGCTTTGCAAAGGCATATGCCGAAAAAATGAATTTAACGCTCAGTCAGCCTGAGCTTAACAGGCTTGCGGGAAGGGTTGAGGCATCGAAGGTTAAAACAACAACCGGTCAGCACCCTGCGGGGATGATAATAGTCCCCCGAGGGATGACTATATACGATTTCTGCCCTGTTCAGCATCCGGCAGACGATGTTAAGTCGGATATTATAACCACCCACTTTGATTTTCATTCTATACATGATACCATTTTGAAGCTTGACGAGCTTGGGCATGTTGTACCCACAACCTATAAATATCTTGAGGAATATTCGGGCATTCCGGTAACCGAGGTATCGATGAGTGATCCCGATGTTTACAGCCTTTTCACCTCTCCTGCGGCTCTCGGAGTAACCGCTGAGGACATAGACTCAAAAACAGGAACCCTCTCTCTTCCGGAATTCGGAACAAGAAATACCAGAGATATGCTTATGGACTGTAAGCCGCAAAATTTCTCCGATCTTTTGCAGATTTCGGGTCTTTCCCACGGTACAGGCGTTTGGCACGGTAACGCAAAGGAGCTTATTGATAACGGAATATGCACAATTTCAAGTGTTATCGGAACCAGAGATAATATAATGGTATATCTTATTCATCAGGGAATGGAGGAGGGCAGAGCCTTCAAAATAACCGAAACCGTGCGTAAGGGACTGTACGCAAAGGGTAAGATAACCGAAGAGGATTGGCTCGCTATGGCGGACGATATGCGTAAGGTCGATGTGCCCGAATGGTATATTGAAAGCTGTAAAAAAATCGAGTATATGTTCCCTAAAGCTCACGCTGCCGCTTATGTTATCGCCGCTTTAAGGCTTGCATGGTATAAGGTTCATAAGCCCCTTGAGTTTTATTGCGCATACTTTACCGCAAGACCCGAGGATGTTGATGTAAAAACCATTATGGGAGGTCTGTCGCAGGTAAGAAAGGTTATGTATGAAATAAAGGCCAAGGGCAAAGAGGCAGCCAAAAAGGAAATAGATATTTATAATAACCTTATGATATTTAACGAAATGATGTCGAGAGGAATAGAGGTTCTCCCTATAGATATCCGTTATTCAAAAGCTATGCAATATGTACCCGAAAACGGAAAAATGCGCCTTCCGTTCGGAGCGCTCTCGGGCGTAGGTGAAAAAGCTGCTTATTCCATTTACAATGCGGCTGTAAGAGGTAATTATATTTCAAGAGAGGATTTTGCCCTTGAAGCCGGCGTTTCGAAGACTATCATAAAGGACCTTACAGAGCTGGGCGCAATGGCAAATCTGCCGGATACCAATCAGATTTCGCTTTTTTAAGCTTCGGTAGGCTTCAGCCCTAAAAATCAAGCACAGGTAAACAGTAAAACAGCGGAAGCTTTGCTGAATAATGCATTAGGCTTCCGCTGTTTTAAAATAATCAAGGCTGATATAAAGGAAAAACAGCCCCCTGAATTTTAAATTTACTATTTTTGAAAAAACACTTGCATTTTACGCTATGCTGTGATATAATAACCTTACGCCTTAAGGGCCTCAGCTTAATATCGCGGGGTGGAGCAGTTGGTAGCTCGTCGGGCTCATAACCCGAAGGTCATAGGTTCAAATCCTA
>CAYLQF010000027.1:0-14759 GCA_964385735.1 uncultured Ruminococcus sp.
TTTTCGTTAAAATGTAAAATCAGCCTACTATTCCCGAGCGCTCGATGCTTTCGGTAAATTTCCTCTGAACTACGAGATAGAATATTGTTATCGGGATTATGCAAAGCAGTGAGCCTGCCGCAAGCATACCCTTAACGCCGTAGGAATCGTAGCCGTAGGTGCTTGCACTGTTACCGTTTGACATAGTTGTTCTGAGCAGGTCAAGTGCCGCAGAAAGAGGACGCATATCGGCATCAAAGAAGAGAGAGGTATAAAAGGAATCGTTCCAATACCAGACTGCACAGAGAACCGAAACCGTAATGATTGCGGGGGTTGCAAGCGGAAGCATAACTCTGGCAAAGGTTCCGAATGCACCGCAGCCGTCTATCTTAGCGGCCTCCTCAAGCTCCTTAGGCTGACCTAAGAAGAACTGACGGAATATGTATATCGCAAGTCCCGCTCTGATACCGCTTCCGAAGAGCGCAGGTATTATCATTGTAACCGGACTGCCGGTAAGCTTTACATAGCCGTCTCCTATTCCGATTTTCGCAAGCAGCTTAAATATTCCGCCGAGGTCGAAAAATCTGAAATTCAGGAAGGTGGATATTGTTGTTGTTTGCGGAGGAATTATTATAAGAGCAATAACGAACATAAACGCTATGTTCTTTTCGGCAAACTTAAATCTTGCAAAGCCATAGCCTATCATTGAGCAGGAGGCAAGGGTTGCGGCAACGCCGAAAACGGTTATAAACATCGTAAGCCCGAGAGAGCTGAAATAATCAAGCTCTTTTATAGCGTTTTTAAAGTTTGTAAGAGATAAATCCCTCGGTATCCAAACAATAGACGGGTCGTTTGCGGTTTCCGGATTTTGAATAGCGGATATTATCATATAGATTACGGGAAACAAAAACAGATAGCACATTCCCGCAAGGAAGAAAAACTTGATTAGGTTTACAACGAGGCTTGTTGATTTATGCTTCAGTTCGTATTTTTTCTTACTGTCCATTTCAAAAGCCTCCTTATGCGTATTTCTTGTTCAGCTTCGAGAAGACGAACATCACGAGAGCAACAAAGACCGCTATCAAAATAAAGTATGAATACGACATTACCGAAGCTACGCCGAAATTCAGCGACTGTGTTGCGACAAGCACCTGATTCATAGCTGCGTTTCCGGCATCGGTAAATGCGTCTACTATAGTATAAACAGTATTAAGAACAAATACCGGCAGAAGCATAGGAAGGGTTATTTTGAAAAATTCCTCCCACTTAGTAGCTCCCTCAACAGAGGATGCCTCATAAAGCGAGGTCGGTATGCTTTGAAGACCGGACAGGAAAATAATAATCTGAACGCCGGTTTTCCACGCTAAGTTAAATACATCATTTGAAAAGGTTGTAAACGCAGAAACAATTTTCGAGCTGAGCCCCGCTTCTACAAGCAGCTGCTCTATGCCGACATTGTATTCTATCTGACCGCCCGCAACAACCTCGCCGCTAAGCGCCGCATTTGCGACAACATCATTTTGAAGTATTAAAATTACGGTTCCCGTCATTACAATAACAGGGAGAAAAAATACAACTCTTACAAAGGTGCGGCCCTTGAACTTGGTGTTTATAAGGATTGCAAGAAAAAGACTTATAAACAAAATACAGGGAACCTGCCAAAGCATATTGCCGACAGAGGTAAAAAGGTTATACAGAAAGTCCGGATCCTTATTGAAGACCTGATCGAAGTTCTTTCCGCCGATATACTCCATATTATAGCCGCCGAAGGTAACGGTTGTATTATAGAACATCATTTTAAGAGTTTCTATAAGAGGGGTAACCGAAAAAAGTATAAATCCGATATAGAACGGCAGGACGAACATTCTGCCCACCATAGCATCTCTTCTCCTGAGAGTCATATATCTTTTGGGAGATTTTTCCTTTTTCATCATGCCGCCTCCTTCATTACAAAATCTTTAGCCTTTACCGTAACGCCTTCTACGGTGACCTCCTTATCGGAGTAGTTTACATATACTGTAACGCCGTTTGAGTAAACGGTTTTGTAAACATCGCTTCCGAGGTAGGTATGACCCGTAATTTCCTTATCGTAAATCTTATCGTTAACCGTTTTTTGCAGCTTATAATAGCTTACAGCAGTATCCTTCCAGAGCGAGTATTTCGAGCTGTAAAGATTTGCAAGTCTGGTTTCACGAAGATTATAAGAATCGTCACCCACGCAGTTAAACAACAAATCGGCACCCGTCTCAAGGGATTTTAGGAAGGTTGTTTTCGGGTCAACCGACTGTACAACCGCAGGTGTTGTATAATTCTTATAGCCGTGAAGCACTATCTGCATAAACGGAACATCATAATCGAAAATATCATATTTACTTGAGCTTGTAGGCAGCTCGTATATTCTCTGAGCATAAGGAAGAACATAGGAGTTTCCGCCGTCTACTGCGATATTTTCTATTCCGAGGCCCTTAATGAAGCTCTCGTAAAGAGAAATGCTCTTTGCTCTGTAAACACCGTTTTTCTCACCGAAATCGGAATAAACCTGACTGCCGAGGTTTAAAACACCTATTGAATCGTTCCCCTGTTTCTTAAAGTCCTTAATGAACTTTGAGGAGGCCTCGCCGAGCGACAGGGGGCTTATAAGCACCCACGGGTCAATCGTTCTGTCAGGCTCATAGGTTACTATCGAATATTCATATTGATGTGCAACATCGCCGTTTGTGGTATGTGCGGCATCGCTCTTCTTCGAAACGCCCCAGCGACTTGCGCTGTAGTTTATAAAGTCAACACCGAGATAATATTCTATACCCGACTTAGAAAGATAAGACTTAAGGCTGTTAAAGTCGCTCTTACCTCCGAGCACAGAAAGCGGAGAAGCGCTCTTTACATATTTGCGGTTGTATACACCGTTATTCAGCCAGCCTATGTACTGCATAGAGATACTGTCCACTCCGGACGCCTTAAGGTCCTTTAAAATGGCCTGCGTATCGTCAAAGGAGGTAAGCACCCGCTTTTTATTATACTTAAAGCCGAGGAAATTGGCGGTTGTTTCAAGCGAGCCGTAAACATTGAGCGAAAGTGTTGATTTGCTTAATGTTTTCTCAAGTGACTTTTCCTCTGTAAGATACTGACGGTAGCGGTTAGCCATACCGACATATGAGGCATCGTCTCCCGAGAGGAAATAGTATCTTACCGTATATTTATCAATACCGAAGGGTGTGGTTGTAATGGTTGAAATACTTTTTTCGCCGTTAGCCTTTGATGCATACAGAGATTCCTCTATGCTGTAAATTCTGTAGGAGAACAGACTGTATACAACATTATAATTTTGCTTTGTGCTTCCGGTTTTGGCGGTTATTTTTGCGCCGCCGTCACCCGAGGTTATAACGCCCATCATAGCGCCCTTGCCCTCGATAACGGTTCCGAAAACAGGAAGACGAATGTCCTGCTCGGTAGTAACCTGAGTTTCCTCAACGATGGCTTTATCGGAGCCGTATACCATTTTGCTGTAATCCTTGTAGGGTATGATTCCCTTATTAAAGCCGGCAACCGCACCGCAGCCGTCCGGCACGAAAAGGTAGCCCTGCTGCTGCTGATTTGCGGCACCCATACTCGGAAGGAACTGAACCTCGATTATGCGGTTTTTATCGCCCTCGTCTATTCCCTTTACATCAATAGAGGCTTCAAGGTAATCGTCCTTCAAAACATAGGTTACCGGAATTATAATTTCAAGGTCAACGAAATTAAATGTAACTCTGACACCGTTGGTTATTTTTTCAACCGAAAGACCGCCCTTAGCCACGCAAGCCGTAGCGCTGTTGGCGTTCTGAGAGGTCTGTATGGTGTTAACATCCTCAACGGCTATATACTGCAGCACTAAGTGTGACCTTATGTTTGTCCTTGTAACACCCTTTGTTATTTTATCCTCATTTACATCATCAGGCACGCTGTACCACACCGAATTATCGCTCTTGTTGACAACGGCAAAATATCCGTTTGAGGAGTCAACATAAAGAGCAAGATTATTGTTTTCGGCGGAAAGCTTATAGCCTCCGGCTGCGGCAATTGCCGCAGCTGTTTCCGGAGCTACCGAGGTAGCCGCAGAAACTCTGCCCTCCGGCAATGCAAGACCGAAGGAAAGACACATTATAAGCATTACGGCGATCAACCTGAATGTTTTACCGTATCTCATTCTCATAATATTCGCTCCGTTCATTACTTAATTCTGAATGTAAATTCTTTATACACAGACTCGAAGAAGCTGAACATCTGGTTCATAAGAGAGTAAAGCAGGATGCAAAGGAATACCATTGCCACCATTCCGAGAAGTGTAAGTATTATAGACCACAGTGTTTTCGAAACCGTGAAATCGTGAATTGTAAGTAAGCCGAGAATGAGTATGCCTGCCGTCCAAATAAGGCCTATCGTTGTTATTATGCTGATAAAGACCTGCTCGGACGGAACAAGGAAGTTTGTAAGCACCATCTTGAGCACAAGGCTTACAAGATACGGGATAAGGCTGTAGGAAACAGTTGCGAATATATCGACTATAGTTCCCTTACCCTCTATAAGAGTACATATTGCCCAGTTGCAGACACAGAACATAACATAAATGCCGATTGTAAGCAGCATTGTTACGGGCAGATTGAAGTCTACACTTCTGTTTATGCTGAAGGCAAAGCCGGTTACGCTGAAGTCGATAGTTTTAATAACAAACCACGCAACGGCAATTATTGCCGAAATTCCGAGAGACGGCAGCTTCCTCGCTTTGAACTGCGAAAAACCGTCAATAGGATGGAGGAGAACATAGAAGGGCATACCCTTTTTGCTTTCCATTCTCGAATATGCCGAGCCCTCTACCGGAACCGCAAGCTTTTTAAGATACTTAATGCCGATTGCAATTGCGACTATCACGGCAACTATTCCCAAAAGAACCCATACCGCATTATTTTCAATGTCTATCTGACGCTGCTCCTTAAAGGAAAGGGCATAGCCCTCCTGATCGTAGGCAAGCTCATAATATTCCATTGCCTGCTCATAGTCACCCTTATAGTCGGCTATTCTTCCGAGACCCTGATAGCAAAGGTAGCTGTTGCTGTTGCTTTTCAGAAGCTCATTATATATATCCGCCGAGCCCTCAAAATCGTTATTGTTCATCTTAACGACAGCCTCACGGAGATTTTTTATATAATCCGTAGCTGTAAAGACAAGGACGGAGTTCTTCTTACTGTCTACAACGAGGATATCATCGTTAACGGTTTCTATGGCAGTAGCATTGGTAAAGCAGCCTGCCTGATCGCTGTTTGCGCCGAAAACCGTAAGCAGCGTTCCGGTATCGGTATACTGGAAAACTCTTCCTCTTGAGTTATCAAGAATATTAAGGAAGCCCTGACTGTCGACATCGATATCGTGGAACCATGTTTTTTTACCGCTTTCGGAATCTATGGTATCACCGAATATAACCTCGCTGTCGGTAAGGTTTTCGCCGCTGTAATTAAGCTTTCTTACAAGACCGGATACCGCCGATTTGGAATTTGAATCACGGTAGGGAGATACCGTATATGCAAAGCCGTTTTCGGCGAAATCAATATTTGTTATTGTTACCGGTACGGTCGACTCAACAAGCTCAAGCTGAGTAATGTTCATAAAGGTTTTACGGAAAAACTTAAGCAATGCCTGTGTTGTCGAAAGAACCTCGTTTGCGCCGTAAAATTCTACGAAATCGCCCTCGGGAGAAAATACCATAGCACCGAGTGCAATATTATCGGAGGTAACATAAAGCCTGCCCTTATCGTCGGACTTTACCTTCTTCGGAGCGAAGAGGGCATCTGTATCGTTAAGAGCATCGTCCGGACGGAGAATAACAAGATTTACATTACAGTCACGGTCTATTCTGAGAACCCTGTTTCCCGGGGTGTCGGCAATGACAAACTCACCGCTTGGTGTTATATCAAAGCCGTTTGCGCCGGCAAAGGTTATAAAGCCGTTATCGTTAGTTGCCTGATATTTTTCTGCCAGCTCATTGCTGATTTTAAAATCGGCATATACCTTAACGGTGTTATAGTCACCGTCAAGCTCTATTATGCGGTTATTATTACTGTCGAGTATATAGATATGACCGTCATAGGTGACGATATCTGTCGGCAAATTGAACTCGCTGCCGAGACCCAAAGCCGAGCCTGTTATCGACTGCTTATAGGTATAGCCTGTCGGCGCTACGATTGCTTCGCCGAACTCGTTATACTCATAAGACTTATAGGGGGCAAAGTCGCCTCCCGCCGCCGACACAGAGACCGTGAAGAGCGACATAACAACAAGAACCGCAAGAAAAATCGAAATATACTTTTTCATTGTTTTTCGCACCTCACTTAAGACCCGAATGTGCCATTGTGTTCATAATCGAACGCTGATTCCAAAGGAATATGATAACCGTAGGTATCATCATTATAAGGGTTACAGCCATACCGGCACCTGCCCTTGTAATACCCGAGCTTGCTATTTGTGACATTGCAGCCGAAATATGCTTAAGCTCTTCGGAATATATAGCGTTTGAGCTGCCGGCATTCCAATAGCTTTGGAAGGTGAATATAAGAGCTGTAAGCCAGCCTGCCTTTATGCTCGGAGCTACGATTTTGAATAGAATTTTAAATTCCCCTGCACCGTCTATTCTGGCAGCCTCAAGAATGGAATCCTGAATATTTGCCCTGATAAACTGAGCTATAAGGAATATACCCATTGTCGAAGCAAGTCCGGGAAGAATTACCGCCCAATAGGTATCGACTATTCCCATTTTCGACATAACAACAAATCTCAGCATAGACATTGTGTCGTTATGGAAAAGCATTGCGTATACAAGGAAGGTATTAAGTATACCTACTATCTTTATTTTAGACTTTGCAACGGGGTAAGCGGTTATAAGTGACAGGAAAAGATACGAGCCTGTGCCTACCGCCGTTGTAAATATTGCGTTGAAAAGATATCTTGTGAAAGGAACACCCAAGGTATCAATCGAAGAAAGTATAGCCTTATAGTTATCCGCTGTGGGGTTGATAACAAAGAACTTCGGCGGATATATGTAATACTCCTCAATAGGCTTTATAGACTGCAAAATAGTATACAAAAGCGGAAGAGCCATAAAAAGGCTTAAAAGGAAAAGGAAAAGCGAAATTCCTATGGTTCCCGCCTTCGAGCGGGAAAGAGCTACCTGCTTATCCTTTTTGTGATGCTTTATCCTCCTTAAGGAGGCTGAAGGTTTACTCATTTTCAAATCCTCCTCAGTCAGCACCGAAGGTCTTAAGTACCTTGGTGAACAGTCGCCATACAATTAACATTGCCGCCATCAGGAAAACCGACATTGCGGAGGCATAGCCGTATTCAAATCGTGTGCCGCCGAACTCACCCATATACTGTAGGATTGTATCGGCTGCGTTATTGGTTGACGGATAACCGGCAAGAGCGGTATTTACGGCTCCCACGGCAAAGGCACCGCCTATAGACTGAACGGCACCGAAGAGGAGCTGCGGTCCCATTTGAGGGAGGGTTACATAGTAAAGCTCCTGCCAGCGGTTATGCAGACCGTCGATTGCGGCTGCTTCGTAATAAGCACGGTCAAGACCACGAAGACCTGCGATAAAGGAAAGGAAGCCTGCGCCGAAGGAGTTCCAAATACTTACGATGATAACAACCGTCATCGAATATTTAGAATCGGAAAGCCAGCTTATAGGCTCTATTCCCATTTTACCGAGGGTTGCGTTTATAAGACCGTTTGAGTCGTTTGCGAATATGTACTGCCATATAACATACAGCGTTCCGCTGAAGGTAGGCGAGTAAAAGAGGAAGATAATAAGCAATCTTATCTTTTTATCAACCTCGTTTATAAGCCAAGCAACAACAAAGCTGAGGATATATCCCACAGGGCCTACTATCATTGCCTGCATAAGGGTGTTTTTAAGAACGATTATAAAGGTTTGATCCTTAAAGAGCAGCCTTACATAGTTATCAATACCCGTAAAGGACGGCCAAGACATACCGTTAAAATCGGTAAAGCTTACCAAAAGTCCGCCGAATGCGGGAATAACCGTAAAGATAGTAAATATTATAATAAACGGCATTACCATAACATAGTAAGGGAAGCTGGTGTTGAAAGAGGATCTCTTTTTAAGCTTAGTATTATTCATTTTAAGGTTACTCTCCCCTTTCAATTATTATCCACAAATTCAGCACGCTTACGAGTAAGCTCCTGATTTATATATCTGCACTGAATGTTAAGCTGGCGGAGCGGATCCGCATTGTCGTTATAGGATGTTCTGAGCGCATTGGTAAGATGACGGAGAATGATGTAGTTACCGGGGATTTGCTCTATACCAACGGCATAGCTGCGCTGCTCGGTAAGTATTTTCTTCTCGGCATCGGTCCAGCCTACATTTTCGAACGCCTTTATATTGGCAAGAGCGGGTCTACCTGCAATGCCCTGAATAGACTCCATAGCGTAAGCATAATCCTCTTGAGTTTCGGCGCTTGCCCACCATTTAACAAACTCAAAGGCTTCATCTGCAACGCCCCGTTCCTCGGCAGCCTTTAGGATTATCGTGCCGGTACAGTCTGCGCTTACAGAGCGGTCTATCGTGCCGTCCTCCTTAAGAGTTCCGGGGACTAAGGTCATACCCCAACGGCCCTGAATTTCGGTGCCTACGGCGGAAATCTGCTGATAGTAGCCCGAGGTTGCTATTATTATCGGCATTTCGCCCGAACGGAAGCGACTGAGTATATTAAAGTCGGTTTCCAAGGCGTAATCACGGTAAAGCTCAACAAGCTGAGTAAATGCCTCCTTACCGGCATCGCACTCAAAGTTTACCTGAGTAAGGTCGTCGTTGTAATATTTACCGCCCTTTTGAATAAGGAACATATTGAATATTGAGGCGGCCGAGGTTACACCTGCGGTTGTTGCATCTGCCTCTTTTATACCAACATTAAACTTGTTCTTTTGAAGCTCTCTTAAAACCTTATAGAAATCGTCCCATGTTTGAGGAAGCTCAAGGCCCAATTTCTTCAAAATATCGCTTCTGTAGAACATAACATTGTAGTCCTGAGTTATGGGCATTGCATAGATACCGCCCTCGTATTCAAACGGTGTCCACGCCGAGTCCATAAACTGAGACATATATTCATCATCAAGCTGATCGATATAAGGCTTCAAATCGAGAAGCTGCCCTCGAAGCGCCAGATTTATCGGCACATCCTGCGCCACCGAAAGGGATACATCGGGCTGCCTGCCGGCAAGTATCGCCTCGGGGAGCGAGGTTGAGGAAACAACGAATTTTATGTTTACATCGGGATGATCCGGAATGTATTTTTCATCTATAAGATTCTTAACCGCCTGCGCCTGATCTCGACCGAGGGAGGTCCAAACAGTTACGGTTTTCTTACCCTTTTCCTCATCCTGAACATAGTTATCCGTAAAGGAATATATAAATCTTTGAAGCTCAAACTTAAGGCTCTTCCAGAAGCCAACGCCTGCCTTAGGCTTTTCGGTATCGGAGGAGGAGATATAAATTCTGTCAAGCTCAAGCTGAAGACTGTTTATATCATAGGTTTGTGCGATATAAGAATCTATTTCGCTCTTAAAGGTTGAAAGCTCATCAACTATAGAACGGTAATTGGTTATCATATCGTCAAGCTTATCGGCAAATTCTCTGAAGAAGTAGGTTTTTGAGTTTGCCTCTCCGAGGATTGCCGTTATCATTTCATCTATCTTCGAAATTTCCTCCTTTGCCGCTCTTAAATCGTCAAGCAGGGTAGGAATTTCACGCTGAATGTTGTAATCACGCTCGGAATCGGGATTAACGCCGGTTACCATTATGATAGACTGATAAATATTGTTAAGCATATCTATAGAGCTGCTTATTTCGCCGAGAACCTCGCCGAGTGCACCGGTGGTTGCTTCAAGCGTTAAGGTATCGCCGGGCTTTAAATAGAACATATAAGGAGTTTCATCGCCGCCGGCGGTGCTGATATACCAGCTGTCCTTATATTCAAAGGCAATGCTTTCGGCCTCCTCAAAGGGGATTTCGCCGTTTATATAAACCGTTCTGAAGGTTGATACACCTACAGAGCCGTTCTGCTTTGCCCTGAAGCGGAGAATATACATACCCTCCTCAAGATTATCGGGAACCTGCCATGTTGCCCATTGGCCGGCGGTGTTCCAATAGTCCTGACCGAAGGAATTAACCTTATTTACCTTTGAGGACTGCGGCGACATACCGGAATTTGTGCTGTCGATTGTGGCAGCAAGTCGGTTATCGCTCTTTTCAACGGCATCCTCGGCTTCGACTATATAATTTGCATTGGTAATAATCTTTTTATCGGAATTGTTTTTCTTATATTCCTCATAAGAAATCGGAGCATTGTACTTTTTAAAGGTAACCTCCGAAATGGCAACAGCCTCAAGCTGCCTTACTATCCTCAGAGTATGAGTACCTGCGGAGAGGGAAACCGCAAGCGGGTCGTTATAGGTACCGGCAACGCTTTTAACCCAAACCGTATTCCAGCGATAGCTTTCAACCTGAGTGGGTCTAACCTCGTTACCGTCCTCATCGGTTTTGTATTTGGCGCCGCTTTCAAGCACTTCATCAACCCAAATTCTCGAAATCTGGACATTTTCAAGCTCTTTATACTGATACTCACCGTCAAGCATAAAGCCTACCTGTATGGTTCTGCCCGTATCCTCAACGGGGCAATAATCCAAGGAAATATTGTAAAGCCCTGCCTTTTCAACGGTGAAGCTGTATTCAAGATAGGTGTTATTTTTATCAAGCGTGTATGCCTGCTTGCCGTTTACCTCGGCGGCAGCAGCCCCTGCAGCGGTGGCAGCTACATCAGCCGTGCCCAAGGAAATTTCCGAATCGGAATAGGAGGCTTCACCGTTGGCACTTAAGAAATCGCCGTAGCCGGTTTCCTCGCCGCTTTCGGTTAAAGCAACGCCGTTATCCGAAATGCCGTTTTCTGCGGCGGACACAAAAAGGGAGGCCTGTAAGGCACTTACAGAAAGCAACGCCGCAAGAAACAGAGAAGCTATCCTTTTACCCGCTTGTTTTTTTACTGACTTTTTATTCATTACTTTCTACCATTCCCTCTTGAAAATAATTTGTACGGATATAAGATTATTACCCTTAGTATCGAACCCGAGGTTATTTCGGGTGCAATACTAATTGCAATAAGCCGTATAATCGGCTCTTGCGGGAATCGTTTTAAGCAATTCCCGCAAAGCCGACATACATACCCTGTAGGACAAGGTTATTTAATTATTTTGAAAGCTTATAGGTGGGGTCTATTATAGCCTTTACAACAGCTGTAAGGTCGGAAGCATTGATAACATCATCGTTATCCATATCGACAGCGGCAAGGAATATTCCGTTCGATGTGCTGTCAGAAGCATACTTCTTCATTCTTACAAGGTCGATAAGGTCAACCGTGCCGTCGTTATTGGCGTCACCGTAAAGCTGACCTGCCGCTGTATCGAGCGTACCGTCAAGATTTACCTTGGGTGCGTTTTCAAGACCGCCTCTGTCGGCTCTGAGTATACGGAAGTTTGCAATCTCGCCCTCGGCAGAATTGTAATAACGCTGCATATGAGCCGAGAATACTATATTCTCACCGTCGGTAGTAACACCCTTAGAATATACGGTTTTCCAAGCTTCGGTATCGGTGTTTTTAACCGTAGAGCCCCAATGCTCGCCACCATCGTATACCTCTGTGCCGTCATCTTTCGTATAATTGTACATTTGTAATTGCGTACCGGTTTCGGTGTTATAAGCTCTGAGACCTACCGATATTTCGCCGTTGCTTGTAGCCCCCCTGAAATCAAGAGCGGCATAAACAGTATCGTTCGCTTTAAGTGAATTAAGATAGAAGCCCGAGGATATAAGTCCCGCATAAAGAGTAGCGTCGTTCTCTCTGTAAACCTGCTTAAAGCTTACTATGCCGGTTGCCTTATCAACCGATGCCTGTTCGCTGAGGTAGTGGCATAAGTTTTGATCAGCTGTAGAATACCTAAGTCTCCAATACTTAAAGCCCTCGGAGAAGTCGCCGTTTTGAAGCCCCTGGGTAGCATAGCCGCCGTATTTAACAAACCCGCTTATACTGCTCCACTTAGTGTCAGAGTAAAGTCCGTCCTCCTCGGTGCCGCCTAAGGGAGCGGCAGCATTCAAGCCGTCATGTGCGTAGCGAGTAACGCCGTCGAAGGAGAGGTAAGAATTATCGTCTTCCTTAGTACAGAAATCAACATACTTAATAAGGAACTTAGAGCCCTCTGTGGCATTTCCTTGGAACTCAACGGTCAGCTTATCGCCGGCAGACAATGTAACATTTGTGAATTTTACATTATTTGAAAGGTCGCCGCCTAAGCTTATGCTCTGTTTTATTCCGTTTACATAAAGTCTGAATTCAAAGCTATCTGTTTCATAGCTGTTAAAGCCTACTCTGACGGCAAGCGTTTTACCGTCAAGAGAATCGGGAACAACTACTGTGGGGGACTTTAAGCCGTCATATCTGTCGTTGGTTACAACAGCACCGTCGGCGGTAACCGTTGCGACAGCACTTGCATAGCCGGTTTTGTCGGTTTTAACAGACCAGTATTTAAGACCCTCGGAGAAGTCGCCGTTCATCATTTTAGAATAAGCATTTGTATATGTAACGGAGCTTGTAAGGCTTGCGTCAAACTCTAAGATACCGTCTTTCTCGGTTCCGCCGTTTTTATTATCGATAACGGTTGAGTTATCGGCATCGTAGCCGTTTGTTACATCTATATAATTACCGTCATCGGTAACCTTATAGATACGGAAGTTTCTTATCTGACCGGCAGTCGACTGACCTCTTTGGAGATAAATGCCGAAGAGAGCATTATCGTTTGCAACCGTAAGCTCGGGTGTAACTACGGTATACCACGACGCTGTGGTGTTGCCTTTAGTTCCGGAGCTTTTTTCACCATCACTAACTCCACTTGCATAATTGTTAGTGCCGTTAATTACAAATTCCTTAAGAGCCAATTCAACCTGAGCATTTCTCTGCTCAACGGTTAAAACAAGCTTATCGCCCGCCTTTATGCCGGGGATAGAGAAAAGGCAGGAGGAAATTCCAGGGTAAAGGGTATAACCCTCCTTGGAAACCGCCTTAAAGCTTACAACGCCGTTTTCAACCGAGGCCTGCTCTGCAATGGAAAGAACCTCGGGTATTTTATCCTTCTCGTACTGTTTAAGTGTCCAGAACTTAAAGCCGTTTGAAAAATCGGCATTCTGCAAGCCTGTTGTGGGTGCGAAAACATCGGTTTGTCTGTAGGCTTTGTTTTTATCGACAACAGCAATAGTGTTATCATCGTAATAGCTGACAACGATTCCTTCATCTTCGGTTCCGCCGTAAGGATCGCCGTTTTTGTAAATTTTTTCACCGGTTGCGATGTTTGTATAAGAGCCGTCATCATTTGCAACCGCAAATATCATTTCGGAAAGCTGAGTGTATTCCTCTGCTTTAAATCCGGTTTGGTTACCCTCTTCATCCTTATTGTTGGCAGGATTAGATCCGTCCTGAATTTGCAAAACATATCTTGCCTCGGGGTCAACAGTAAGTGCGGTTCCCCATGTTCTTACATTGTAAACACCGGCAGCTATATGGTTATCGCCCACAAAGCCCTGCCAGCTCTTATTTGTTTGAACGGTTTTGGTGGAGCCGTCCTCCTGCACTTCATCTACGAAGGAGAAAAGCTGCAGCTGTAAATCACCGGTTCTTGCATTTGAGTTGCTCTTATCTGCAATATAGGCATCCGCAGCCGCCTGGGTTCTCTTATACTTAGCTATCAGGTAAATTGCCTTGCCGGCATACTGTGAGGCAATGGTAAAGGGTGCGGATTCAATACCCTTATAGTTTTCAAGAGTATAATTCGGGTTACCGTCTTCATCCTCTACAACATCCGAAGCGGTAACGGTATGAATGTAATTAGAGCCGTTTTCGTCTGTTTCCATAACAAGCATATCGGAAGCATAGCCGGTTTTATCCGCCTTAGAGCTCCAATACTTAAAGCCCTCGGAAAAGTCGAAATTTTTAGGTCCGTCGGTTGTGGTTATTTTGCGGTTTTTGCCATCATTTTTTGAATAAAAGCCGCTTGCCGAGGTACCGTAGACATCCTCGGTGGATTCATCTTCTGCAAATACGCTGAGTGCTCCGCCGAAGGCAGAGAACAAAAGCAATGCACTTAAAAGCAATGCCATAAGCTTTTTTGCGGTGGATTTTACCATTTTGTTTCACTCCTAAATAATTTTTTAAATAGGGAATACCTCGAAAGTGATCTACAGCACGCCTTATCAAAGCAATGGTCCTAACAAAGCGCAGAAAGAAGCGTACCGTAAAAAACGCATATTTTGCCACATATGCGCCCACACTTTACCACTATATTATACAAGCAATTGCACAATAAGTCAACTCATTTTTTAACACATTTGACAATTATTTTGCCGATTTTCCCATTTTCATTGACAAGTTGAATATTTTATTTTTCAGTACGGGGAATAAAGCTTTTGTTTGGCTTGTCGGTTTTATTTTAATACGAGTAATACAGCTTTCATTTTAATTTAAAGCCTTATTTCCCGACCGTTTTTTTAATACGAGAAATATAGCTTTATTTTTAGTTTTAGACTTTTGTTCCCGATTATAGGTTTTTGCTTGGCTAATTGATTTTTTACCTCCCTCTGACGAGGGAGGTGTCACGGCTTTGCCGTGACGGAGGGAGAGAAAGG
>CAYLQF010000028.1:0-11647 GCA_964385735.1 uncultured Ruminococcus sp.
ACATCACGTTTTGCGATAAAGCCTCTTCTTGGCACTTTACTTCCCTCCTTCATAGTAATGATATCATAGGTACTCGAGTTTTGAATTCCCCGTAGAACCAAGCAAGGCGAATACAGTATATATAAACGCCGCTGCAGGGTATTACAGCAGAGATTCTTTTGTTAAATTACTTCTTCGCACCTGCTTTAGGACGCTTTGCACCGTATTTTGAACGGGACTGCATCCTGTTTGCAACGCCCTGAGTATCAAGGGTTCCTCTTACAATGTGGTAACGCACACCGGGGAGGTCCTTAACACGGCCGCCACGGATAAGAACAACACTGTGCTCCTGAAGATTGTGGCCTATTCCGGGAATGTAAGCTGAAACTTCGATTCCGTTCGAAAGACGCACTCTTGCAATTTTACGAAGAGCAGAGTTAGGCTTCTTAGGCGTAGAGGTCTTAACGGCGGTACAAACGCCTCGTTTCTGAGGAGAATCGTTGTCGGTCATACGGCGGGTCATAGAGTTGTAGCCCTTGAGCAACGCCGGAGCCTTAGCTTTCTTCTCAACAGTTTCACGACCGCTGCGAACTAACTGGTTAAAGGTTGGCACTATTCCATTACTCCTTTCCTTAAAAATTGGGCATAACGAAACTGTACGCAGTTTCGCATACTATAGTATAATATCACCGAAAGCACAGTTTGTCAATAAAAAAATGAGCAAAACCGAGCGTAAAATAAAAACATTCAAAATTACCGCCTTACCGTTATTCTCGGAACTCGGGGTGAAATCCCACACACTATTTCGTAATTTATCGTTTTGCAAATATCCGCAAGCTCCTCTACCGGCAGCTTTTTTCCGAAAAGCTCGACCTCGTCACCCTGCTTTACATCCTGTAAATCGGTAACATCAACCGAAAGCTGATCCATACATATTCTGCCTATAATCGGCACTCTCTTGCCGTTTATGAGAACAAAGCCCTTGTTCGAAAGCAGTCTCGGATAACCGTCGGCATAGCCTGCGGCTATAGTAGCTATTTTCATAGCTCTGTCGGCCTTAAAGCTTCTGCCGTAATTGACAGTTGTTCCGCTTTTTATTTCCTTTACCATGGAAACTACCGATTTTACCGTCATAACAGGTATGAAATCCTCTTTAAGCTTAAGCTCAGAGGAGGGGGTAAGTCCGTAAAGTATTATACCTGTGCGGCACATATCGAGGTGCTTGTCACCGTCAAGACAAAAGGCAGCTGAATTGCAGCAATGGCATACCCTCGGTGAAAGACCCTCTGATTTAAGCCTCTCAACAGCGGCGGTAAAGCGCAGGTATTGCTCGCTTGTAAAGCCGTCCTCGCTGTTTGGAGTACGATCGGAAACGGCAAAGTGGGTAAAAACACCGTCGAAAACAAAGCCCGACAATTTTGCAGCCTTGGCGGCATCGGCAATTCCCGAAAGCGAGGCATCTCTGCAATCAAAGCCTATTCTGCCCATTCCTGTATCGAGCTTTATATGGATTTTAACGGTAATTCCGTTTTTTACGGCGCTTGCCGATAAGGCTTCGGCGTATTCCGAGGAATAAACACACTGGGTTATATCGTTTAAATATAACTGAGATACCATACCTACGGGAGTGTAGCCGAGAATTAAGATGGGCTTGGTTATTCCGCAGCCTCTGAGAGTTATTGCCTCTTCTATGTTTGACACGGCAAAGGCATCCGCTCCTCTGCGCTCGAGCAGGGGAGCGATATTGCGGGCGGAATGACCGTAGGCATCGGCTTTAACAACCGCCATTATACGGCTTTTACCGGCTTCCCTTTTAATGATGTCGAAGTTGTGTTCAAGGGCGTTAAGGTCTATTTCCGCCCATGTTCTGTGCAAAAATTCCAAATTTATCACCCTTACACATTGAAACGGAAAAGGACAATATCACCGTCATTCATAATATATTCCTTACCCTCACTGCGAACAAGGCCCTTTTCCTTTGCAACGGTCATATTACCGCTGCATTTATTTATGAAATCATCGTAAGCTATTACCTCTGCACGGATAAAGCCACGCTCAAAATCGGAGTGTATTTTACCTGCCGCCTGCGGAGCCTTTGTACCCTTTTCTATGGTCCATGCTCTCACCTCGGGCTTACCTGCCGTAAGATAAGAGATAAGCCCGAGAAGACTGTAGCATTTTTGAAGCATACGGTCAAGCCCCGAGCGCTCAAGTCCGAGCTCCTCAAGAAACATTACCTTTTCGTCGTCGGAAAGAGAGGAAATTTCGGCTTCAAGAGAGGCACAGATGGGCAATATTTCGGCATTTTCCCTTTGGGCTATCTCCTTTACGGCGTTGTAGTTTTTGTTTGTGGCTATTCCGGCGGTAAAATCCTCCTCGCTCATATTGCAGGCGTAAATAACCGGCTTGTAGGAGAGCAGAGCGGTGGTTTCGAGTATTTCCTTTTGAGAATCGTCGGTTATTTCAATAGAGCGTGCAGGCAGACCGTCTTCAAGATGCTGCATAAGCCGTTTTAAGAAGTCAACCTCCGCCTGAGCGGATTTATCCCCTTTGACTGCTTTAAGTGCTTTATCAAGGCGGCGCTGAGCAATCTCCATATCGGAAAAAATAAGCTCAAGATTTATCGTTTCGATATCCCGTGTGGGGTCTACAGAGCCCTCTACATGAATAATATCGTCGCTTTCAAAGCAGCGCACAACATGAACGACGGCGTCAACCTCACGAATATTCGAAAGAAATTTGTTTCCGAGACCCTCGCCCCTTGAGGCGCCCTTTACAAGTCCTGCTATATCGACAAATTCTATTACCGCCGGTGTGAATTTATCTGGCTTATAAATCTCCGCAAGCCTTTCAAGCCTTTCGTCGGGCACACTTACCATTCCGACATTCGGCTCTATCGTACAGAAAGGATAGTTGGCCGACTGTGCCCCTGCATTTGTTATTGCGTTAAATAAAGTTGATTTGCCGACATTCGGCAGACCTACCATACCGAGCTTCATTTGGTTATTCCCCTTGTCTTAAGCGTTTGCTTATTATAAATTACAATAATTCGATTTTATTATAACTCAACAATTTAAGTTTTTCAATACAAATCGGGTATAAAATATAACAGCTTGATTTTTGGGCTTGTGCGGAGCACTTTCGCTCTGCTGCCGATTTTTTAAGGAAATTACAGCAAAAGCCGAGGAAAATAAAACAAAAAGTGAAAATAAACAAAAAAACCTTTGAAAATGCAGGGAGATATGGTACAATAAAACTGTATAATTATATGTGTAGCCGATAAAGGCTTGGATTTGCTGTACAGGCTCGGCTGAGGAGGGCGAAAAAATGAAAACTGATTTTACGGTAAGCCTTAAAAAAATCATTAAGGAGCACCAGCTTGAGGTTATTTGTATGTCCGGCGAGCCGGAGAATATATTGGTTTCCACAACCGAAATAAACAGACCCGGTCTTCAAATGGCAGGATATTACGAATATTTTGATGAGCGCCGTATACAGATACTCGGCAAAAGTGAAATAAGCTACTTAAACCGCTTTACTCCCGACAGAGCGGAGGAAAGGGTTGATAAATTCTTTTCCAAAAAACCGGTTGCGGTTGTTATAGCGAGAAATATGCAGGTGGACGGATTTTTTGAGCGCTCTGCCGAAAAATACGGAGTTCCGCTTCTCAGAACCAAGGAAACGACCTCTGACTTTGCGGCTGCGATAATTGCCTTTTTAAATCTGAACCTTGCTCCGAGAATAACAAGGCACGGAGTTCTTGTTGAGGTTTACGGTGAGGGAATATTGCTGCTCGGCGAAAGCGGAGTCGGAAAAAGCGAAACGGCGATAGAGCTTGTCAAAAGGGGACACAGGCTTATTGCGGACGATGCGGTTGAGATACGCAAGGTATCAAGTAAATCACTTGTGGGCTCGGCGCCGGATAATATAAGACATTTTATAGAGCTCAGAGGCATAGGCATTATAAACGCCAGCAGAATATTCGGTGCAGGTGCGGTTAAGCTTACCGAGAAAATAGATTTTGTTATAAAGCTTGAGCAATGGGATATCAACAAGAGCTACGACCGTATGGGACTTGACGATCAGACTATCGAAATACTCGGGCTTAAGATTCCGTCTGTTACCATACCTGTAAAGCCCGGAAGAAATCTTGCCGTTATAATCGAGGTTGCCGCTATGAACAGCAGACAGAAGAAGCTCGGCTATAATGCCGCAGAGGACCTTTTGAACAGGCTCGGTATGGGGGACGATTTCAAGGGTACCGAAAAAAGCGAAAGCATAGACGCATTTTAAAATAACAATAAAGCAGTCCGATAAAATGGACTGTAGGGAGATGTTTTAATGTATAAGCTCGGAATAGATTTAGGCGGAACAAACATAGTTGCCGGCGTTGTTGACGGTGATTACAAAATAGTTGCGACGGCAAAGAGAAAAACCAATATGCCGAGAGCTGCCGAGGAAATAGCTTGCGATATGGCGGCGGTCGCCGTTGAGGCTGCGAAAAACGCAGGACTTACTCTTGACGGTATAGACTCTATGGGTATAGGGGCTCCCGGCGCTATTGATGCCGAACACGGAATAATAACCTATTCGAACAATCTTGATTTTCATAATTTGCCGATAGGTGAAATGATGCTTGAAAAAACCGGCAGAAAATTTTATCTTGAAAATGATGCAAATGCCGCAGCCTACGGTGAATATATAGCCGGAGCCGGCAAGGGAACCGAAAACTTCATTGCCATAACCCTCGGAACGGGTGTAGGCGGAGGTGTGATAATCAACGGAAAAATATATTCGGGCTCAAATTACGCCGGAGCCGAGCTCGGGCACACGGTTATACAAATGAACGGCGAAAAATGCACCTGCGGCCGTAACGGCTGCTTTGAGGCTTATGCTTCGGCAACCGCCCTTATCCGTCAAACAAAGCAGGCAATGATAAGATATCCCGAAAGCGTTATGTGGGAGCTTTGCGGCGGCAATATCGATGCTGTCAACGGCAGGACTGCGTTTAACGGTATGCGTGAGGGAGACTTCGCCGCAAAAGCCGTGGTTGATGAATATATCGGTTATCTTGCGGTCGGAACAGCTAATATGATAAACATTTTTCAGCCCGATGTTCTGTGTATAGGCGGCGGTATATCTAACGAGGGAGATGCTCTTATTCTTCCGCTTAGGGATATTGTGGAGGGCGAAAATTATGCCCGAAATATCGGGCGAAATACCGTTATAAAGGCCGCAGCCCTCGGAAACGATGCGGGAATAATAGGTGCGGCGTATCTTTGTGATTTGTATAAATAATAATGCTACGGCATAAAAGGAGATGCTTTATATGAACGGCGAAGGAATTTACAGTGCTTTAGCTTACGGAAAGCTTTACGAGGGCGAAAATGTAACAGAGGAGCAAAAATGGACTAACACCGAGACCATACAGACTGCTCTTGATACGGTCGGGAAAAGCGGCGGCGGTACGGTGCTTATACCCAAGGGCACATATTGCCTAAACGGTCATCAGGAGGCGGGCGGAGTGCCCGGTGATCCCGAAAATATACAGACAGCCTGCCTTTATATCTGTTACAGTAACATAACCTTAAGCGGAAGCGGAATGAACGAAACCTTTATCCGTACGCCCGGAGAATACAAGGTTATAAAGAATAAAGCCGGAGTTGATACCGTTCAAAGGGTTTACGGTATAAGAATAATCGCTTTTAAAGACAGTAAAGAGCTTATAACAAATATAGAATTTAAGGATTTCGACCTTTTCGGCGGTACTCACAGCACGGGGAAAATCCATTGGCCCTCGGATATTGCGACCGGAGACGGCTGGGATATTCAGCATAAAGGTATTGCCATTCACGGTGGCAGGGTCGGCAGCGTTAAAATGGAGGCTATTCGTGTACACGGCTACAGAGGTGAGCTGTTATATACTGATGCCGAGGTTCAAAGAGCGGAATTTCGTAATATCAATACCTTTGATACAAATGCCCAGTGCTTTAATTTCAGCGCTCATTTTACGCAGGTTGAGAATTGTCACTTCGGAGATGAAAAATACGGCTGTAACAGCTGGATAGAATTTGCGAACTATAGTCGCTTTCCCGAGCTCGGAAACGGAAGCTGTACCTTTAAAAATTGCTATTTTACAGGTAACAGGCATAACGGAATTTCTTTTAATGAGGGTCATAACGACGGCTATTCGATATTTTTCGAAAATAATTTTTTGGATCTACATGGCGGTGTTACCTATAACGGAGTTTGCTGCTTTATGTTCGACGGCGGAACAAGCGGACCGGTAAATATAAGAAATAATACTATAAACAGCAGAGACGGGGCGATATCGGTATTTAATTCCGACTGCTGGGAGGGCCGTCATCGCCATAAGGACGAGAATTTTATAGTTGAAAGCAATGTTTTTTCCGGCTTTAAGGCAATGGTTTCCTTTGTAAGCGCATACGGTGCACCGAATCCTGAAAGAATGCTTAATAACCGCTTTGAAAAGCAACATAAAAATATGGTTTTCAGAAACAATGTTTTCAATTCCGTAACGGATGAAACCGTAAGACCTGTTGTTATTTTAGGCAACGATAAGGAAACGATGATTGATTATCTTGATAACAGGTGGCGCTCGAAGTGTTTGCCGTATTTTGAAAACATAGTATTTGAAAACAACACCTTTAATAATTCCGTAACTCCGTGGCTTAGAGACTGCTACGGCTCGGCACCGGTATTTAGGAACAATCTTTATAACAATTGCACCCTAAAAAAGGGCGGAGCCGCCGATTACAGCGCAATACAGGAAATTACGACGGAGCATAACAGGGCTGTTCCGGTGCTTGAATTTTTATATCTTACCGCAAGCAAGCCGGTATTTGCAAGGCTCAGAGCACATAATCCTATGGATTTAAGAGCACCTGCCTACGAGCATAATTATACTGTAGCCGTTATGGGAGCGGCAGGCACAGCGCCTATAGTATTCAAGCCCGATAATACAAACTCATTTGAAAAGGAGCTCACCGTTACCGAAAACAGCGGTATGCGTATTCGCTATAACCGAAATACTGAAAAATGGGAGCTGCTTGAGGTTATAAGCGGAGGCCTTGTGCCCTCCGGCAAGGGTGCGGATACAACAAAGCCGATAGGTGCCGATTTAAGCTGTCATATAGGGGCATCGGAGACGGTGCTTTAAGCCTGAGAAGACCTTTGGAAAAATATTATAAATCGTAAATTTGGGAGAGCACACTCTATGAATCTTGAGACCTTTAAAAATGCCCTTTTCGATAATGGAATCGACTGTCGGGAAAATGAGCCGATGAAGCTGCATACAACCTTTAAAATCGGCGGTCCGGCGGATGTCTTCGTTTGCCCGAAAAGCAAGGAGGAAATAAAAACGGTTCTTTCCCTTGCAAAAGAGCATAAGGTGCCCTGCTTTATCCTTGGCCGAGGCTCAGATCTTCTTGTTTCGGACGGCGGCATAAGAGGTGCTGTTTTATCGCTTTCCCTACTCGGAGAGATAAGGGTTGAGGAAAAAACGATTATTTGCAAGGCGGGTGCGCCTCTCTCAAGGGTGTGCGCAAGAGCGCTTGAAGCGGGACTTACGGGTCTTGAATTTGCATACGGAATACCGGGGAGTGTCGGCGGAGCGCTTTATATGAATGCCGGTGCCTACGGAGGGCAAATGTCCGATGCTGTCGTCGGTGCTTATTGTATAGATAAAAACGGCGAGGAGGCTTATATAGCCGCCGAGGCTATGAGGCTCGGATACAGAAGCAGCGCTTTTAAGGAAAACGGCTTTGTTATAGCCGAGGTGGTTTTAAGGCTTGAAGCGGGAGAAAAGGAAAAAATCAAAGCTGAAATGGAAGGCTATCTTTCGGCAAGAGCTTCAAAGCAACCGCTTGAGTATCCGAGTGCAGGCAGCACCTTTAAGCGCCCCGAGGGGCATTACGCAGGAGCGCTTATTGAAAAAAACGGTCTAAAGGGCTTTTCTGTAGGCGATGCTCAGGTCAGCGAAAAGCACGCAGGCTTTATTATAAATAAGGGCTCTGCGACGGCGGCAGAGGTTAAAGCTCTTATCGATACCGTAAGAAAAAAGGTTTTCGAGGGTGACGGAATCGAGCTTGAGCCGGAGGTTATTTTTGCCGGAGATTTTTAGGAGGAAAAGGCTTTGGATATACTTATAGTGACCGGTATGTCGGGTGCGGGTAAATCTCAGGCGGCAAATGCGCTTGAGGATATGGGCTTTTACTGTGTTGACAACATTCCGCCCGCAATAATTCCGGCATTGGTCGGACTTTCGAAAAGAGAAAACGCAGAGCTTCTGAAAATGGCTATAGTCACCGACATAAGAGGCGGTGATATGTTTTCGGAAATATCCGATGTTTTAAAAAGCCTTAAGAAAAACGATATAGATTACAAGATACTCTTTCTCGATGCACAGGACGATGTGCTGATGAGAAGATATAAGGAAAATCGCAGAAAGCATCCTCTTTGCGATAAAGAAAATATGTCGCTTTCACAGGCGGTTTCAGAGGAGCGGCGATTGCTTGCGCAGATAAGATTTACTGCCGATTATGTAGTCGATACGAGCCGTATATCCTCGGCTCAGCTTAAGGGCCAGCTTTCGGAGCTGTTTTTCGGTAACGAGAGGGGCGGCTTTAAGGTTGTTTGCAGGTCGTTTGGCTTTAAGTACGGTCTTGACGGTGAGGCCGATATGGTTATAGATGTAAGATGTCTGCCTAATCCGTTTTACATAGATGAGCTTAAGCATAAAACGGGTAAGGACAAAGAGGTAAGAGATTATGTTATGGGCTTTGAGGAAAGCGTTGAGTTTAAAAAAAGGCTTTTTGAGCTTGTGGACTATTCAATGCCGCTTTATGTTAAAGAGGGCAAGAGCAGATTTGTTATAGCAGTCGGATGTACGGGCGGAAAGCACCGCTCCGTAACCTTTGCCGAGCTGCTTGCAGAGCATTTTTCAGAGAGCGGATACTCTGTCAGCACAAGTCACAGGGATATATTTAAGGCGTAAAATATGGCAACATTATCTTTTTGTTCAAGGATAAAAAACGAGCTTTCCGAAATAAAGACCAAGGGCTGCTGCAGAAATGCTATGATATACGGCTTTGCTCTTTTCGGGCGGTCGTTTTCCGTAAAACGCATAGCCCTGCAGACGGAAAATGAAAAAACGGCATACTGTTATGCGGCTCTTTTAAGGAAAATATACGGTGCTGAGACCTGCGTTTCCTGCGGAGGCGGCAAAAGGCCTACTTATGTTGCCTCCGTTCCCAGCGAGGGGGACAGGCTTAAAATTCTTGCAACCGTTGATTTCGGAATCGGGGATAATATAATCAACAGGGAAATAATAGAGAAGAATTGCTGTGCGGGCTGCTTTATAAGAGGCGTATTTCTTGCTTGCGGTCACCTTGCGGATCCCGATAAGTGCTACAGGCTTGACTTTTCGGTTAAAAGCGACTCACTTGCAAGGGAGCTTTGCTCAATTTTATCTGAGCACGGGATAGAAATGCATTTTTCAAAACGGGGTAATGCTTATACGGTTTATACCAAAAAAAGCGAGACCATAAGCTATCTGCTCGCCCTTGTGGGGGCTTCGGCAAGAAGCCTTGAAATGATTGAAACCTCGATTTTAAAAAGCGTTAAGAATGCGCAAAACAGAGGCAGAAACTGTGATAGTGCAAATATTAAAAAAACAGTGGAGGCTTCTCTTTCGCAGCGAAAGGCAATAGCATATTTGAGAGAGAATGCGTATCTTGAAGCCTTGCCGCCGGAGCTTGTTTCCGCAGCAACGCTCAGAGAAAGCCATCCGGAAGCATCCTTAAAGGAGCTTTGCTCGCTTTCAAATGAAGCAATAACCGTTTCGGGGCTTAATCACAGATTGCAAAAAATAATGAAAATTTCACAGGAAATAAAGCAAAGAAAGAAAAAAAATTAACGGGAAATCGGGTGAGATACGGCTATATGGAATTTGCACATCTGCATTTGCATACACAGTACAGTCTGCTTGACGGCTGCTGCCGTATCGATGAGCTTATGGAAGCCGTTTTAAAGCAGGGACAGAAAAGTGTTGCTTTAACCGATCACGGGGCTATGTACGGCGCAGTGGAATTTTACAAGGCGGCGGTAAAAAAAGGAATAAAGCCTATTATCGGCTGTGAGGTTTATGTTGCTCCGAGAACAAGGCTTGATAAGCAAAAGGCTCTTGACGGTAAATACAGTCATCTTGTATTGCTTTGTGAAAGCAATGAAGGCTATCAAAATCTTATAAAGCTGGTTTCTCTTTCCTTTACAGAGGGCTTTTATTCAAAGCCAAGGGTCGATAAGGAGCTTCTTAAAAGGTATTCAAAGGGAATAATCGCTCTTTCGGCCTGCCTTGCGGGAGAAATTCCCTCAGCCCTTTTAAGAAACGATTACGATGCGGCAAAGGCGGCGGCTTATGAATATCTTTCGATTTTCGGGGAAAACAATTTTTTTATAGAGCTTCAAAATCATTTTCTTGATGAGCAGCAGCGGATAAATCCGTTGCTTATAAGGCTTTCTCGGGAAACGGGAATACCGCTTGTTGCCACAAATGATGTTCATTATATCAAAAAAGAGGATGCCTTTATTCATAAGGTTCTTCTTTGTATTCAAACGGGAAGCAAAATAAACGAAAAAAATCCTCTTGAGTTCAAAACAGAGGAGTTTTACCTTAAATCGTCGGAGGAAATGGCGCTGCTGTTTAAGGATACCCCCTCTGCGCTTGAAAATACCGTAAAAATTGCAGAAAGATGCAATGTTACCTTTGAATTCGGCAAAATAAAGCTTCCTTTTTTCGATACCGGCGGCACAGACCATTTTGAATTTCTTAAGGAAAGGTGCTATAAGGGTCTTTATTCCATTTACGGCGAGCAGCCGGAAAAGGGTATAAAGGAAAGGCTTGATTATGAGCTTTCGGTTATATCCGAAATGGGCTATACCGATTATTATCTTATTGTTTGGGATTTCGTTAATTTTGCCCAAAAAAACGGAATACCCGTAGGCCCGGGCAGAGGCTCGGGAGCCGGCAGCCTTGCCGCATACTGTATAGGCATAACCGGCATAGATCCTATTAAATACAATCTGATTTTCGAGCGTTTTTTAAATCCGGAAAGGGTATCAATGCCTGATTTCGATATAGATTTTTGCTATGTAAATCGCCAAAGGGTTATAGATTATGTTGTTTCCAAATACGGCTCTGACAGGGTTTCGCAAATAGTAACCTTCGGTACACTTGCCGCAAGGGCGGCTGTGAGGGATGTCGGCAGAGCACTTGATATTCCTTACGGTGTCTGTGATAAAACCGCAAAGCTTATACCGCAGGCTCCCTCTATGACCATTAAAAGGGCTCTTGAGGGTACGGGAGAGCTTAAAAGGCTTTACGAAAGCGATTCTCAAATTAAAATGCTGATAGATACTGCGCTTAGAGTAGAGGGTATGCCGAGACACGCCTCAACCCACGCTGCGGGCGTTGTTATATCGGACAGGCCGCTCAGCGATTATGTTCCGCTAGCGTTAAATGATGATGCTGTGGTTACTCAGTATACTATGACGGCGCTTGAGGAGCTCGGGCTTCTTAAAATGGATTTTTTGGGCCTCAGAAATCTTACGGTTATAAGTGACACGGAAAAATATATAAAAAAAACAA
>CAYLQF010000028.1:11747-14408 GCA_964385735.1 uncultured Ruminococcus sp.
CTCTTTTAAAGCCTATACTTGATGTTACCTACGGTTGTATAGTGTATCAGGAGCAGGTTATGCAGATTTTCCGTTCTCTTGCGGGATATTCTATGGGCAGAGCGGATATTGTAAGGCGTGCTATGGCAAAGAAAAAGCACGCTGTTATGGAAAAGGAAAGAAAATCGTTTATATACGGTGAAAGCTTACCGGACGGTACCGTGATTTGCGAGGGTGCCGTAAACAGGGGCGTTCCGGAAAAGGCGGCTGAAAAAATATTTGACGATATGTCCGCCTTCAGCTCATATGCCTTTAATAAATCCCATGCGGCGGCGTATGCCGTTGTGGCTTACAGAACGGCATATTTAAAATGTCATTATCCCAAGGAATATTTTGCTTCGCTTTTTACGAGCGTGCTTGACAGTGCGGCTAAATTATCGGCATATACTCTTGAATGTAAAAGAATGGGAATACGGCTGCTGCCGCCCGCTGTCAATGAAAGCTTTGAGGGATTTACCCCTTGCGCAGACGGCATACGCTTCGGACTTTCGGCTGTTAAGAATCTCGGAAGAGCCCTTATAGAGGGAATTGTTGCAGAAAGGGATAAAAACGGGCCCTACAGGTCTATGTATGATTTTTGTAAAAGAAATATAGGTCGTGAATTTAATCGAAGGGCGCTTGAGGGTCTTATAAAATCCGGTGCGCTGGACGGTCTTGAATCTAATCGCAGAAAAATGCTTATGGGAATAGACGGCGTGCTTGCGGTTGTTAACGATGAACGGCGTTTTGCCGGCGAGGGGCAGCTCGGGATTTTTTCAAGCACCTCTCAGAGTGATGCCTATGAGCTTGCCGATTGCACGGAGCTTCCGAAAATGCAGCTTCTTAAAATGGAAAAAGAGGCGGCCGGTATGTATCTTTCGGGACATCCTATGGAATTTTACAAGGGCTTTGTTCAAGACGGAAACTATATTAAAATAAAGGATATAAGGGATAAGAGGCTTACCGACGGTGCAAGGCTTAAGGCTGTCGGAGTACTCGGTCAGCTTAAGGTAAAGCAACTGAAAAACAATTCCGTTATAGCCTATACATCGATAGAGGACATAACCGGCAGTATTGATGTTACGGTTTTCGCCTCTGCCTATTTAGCCTACAGACCTCTTCTTGAAGAGGGGAACATTGTTATTTTAAGCGGCAGAGTAAGCGAGCGTGAGGACAGAGATGCGGAAATAACCTGTGACAGCGTGGCGGCACTTCCGGAAAATGCGGCTGAGATACCGGTTAAAAGGAATGTAAAGTCGGGACTTTATATTAAAATTCCTACCGAAAATAAAAATACAGTTTTGAAAATTAAGGAGATAATTTCCGAATTCTCGGGGAATTACGAGGTGATAATAGTCTTTGCGGACAGCTCTAAAAGGCTGAAGGCATCGGCAGGTCTCAGAGTGAGAGCGGATAAGGAGCTTATAGCAGCGCTTAAAGAGCTTTTCGGGGAGGAAAATGTAAAATTTGTGCCTTAAGAGGTTAAAATTTTGCGAATACTATTGAATATTGGAGAAAAATCTATTATAATAAGCTTTAAATGCTTGCTTTAAAATTTGTTGGAGATGATATATATGAAGACCATAGGTGTGCTCACAAGCGGAGGAGATGCTCCGGGAATGAACGCCGCAATCAGGTCGGTGGTAAGAACAGCGATTTCGCTGGGAATGAATGTTAAGGGCGTAAGGAGAGGCTATAACGGCCTTATTGACGGGGATGTTATAGATCTTGATGTTCGCTCGGTTTCGGATATAATTCACAGAGGCGGAACATTTTTATATACCGCCAGAAGTCCTCTCTTTAAAACCGAGGAGGGCGTACAAAGGGCAGTTGATAACTGCAAAAAGCTCGGAATAGAGGGTATTGCCGTAATAGGGGGAGACGGCTCGTTCAGAGGCGCAAGAGACCTTTCGAACAAGGGCATACCCTGTGTGGGAATTCCGGGAACTATAGATAACGATATAACCTCAACAGAATACACTATCGGCTTCGACACGGCGATGAATACCGCTATGGAAATGGTGGATAAGGTTCGTGATACTGCTCAGTCGCACGACCGTTGCAGCGTTGTTGAGGTTATGGGCAGACACGCCGGCTATATCGCACTTCAGGCAGGTATTGCCGTCGGCGCAACCTATGTTCTTGTTCCGGAGGTTAAGCCTAATATCGATGATGTTATTGCCAAAATCAAGCAGACTCAGTCTACGGGTAAGAAGCATTTTATAATAGTTGTTGCAGAGGGTGTAGGCGGAGTTGAAGCAATAGCCGAGGAAATACAGGCTAAAACCGGTATAGAATCAAGAGCTACCGTTTTAGGCCATGTTCAAAGAGGCGGCAGTCCCACTGTAAGAGACAGGGTTATAGCAACGCAGATGGGCAATAAGGCCGTGCATCTTCTCAGTCAGGGCATAGGCAACAGGGTTGTTTCCTATAAGGGCGGAAATATAGTTGATTTTGATATATTCGAAGCACTTAATATGAAAAAAGAATTCGATTTCGATATGCTTGATGTGGCCCACGAAACCTCAATTTAAAATTATAAAACAAGGTATAAAAAGCGCCGTCTGCTCCGAAAAGAGCAGGCGGCGCAGGCTGTTGACAAAGTCCCGAAAGGGGCTTTTCTTTTTTGTAAAAAAGAAACGA
>CAYLQF010000029.1:0-14244 GCA_964385735.1 uncultured Ruminococcus sp.
ATTTTTTAAATTTTTATTTGAATTTTCTTCGTAGGCTCTACTTGGCTACCCCAACTTTTATTATAGAGCCTAAATTAGTTTTGAGGGCAACCTGCCGTTTTAGGTTGCCCTCAAGTAAGATTTTTCAGTAAGAGGAAAGAAAAGTATGAAAATGTCAGCCGTAGGCTTTATTTCCCACTTTTGCGGGAACATCGACTGTAGGTTTTATCCTATGGTTATTTTATACACCTAAAATTTTAAATCCAATAGATATTTCTGTAAATAAAATGTGAATTACTTGACAAAAGGGGATAATAGGTGTAATATAAAACTGTTCTATTACAAGTGGTACACTTATGATGCCGACGGAAGGTGGTTAAATGTTTCAGCTTGATTTGAAAAGCGGAGTTCCTATATGCGATCAAATAGTAAACGGGTTTATAAGGCTGAAGGCTCTCGGTGTTTTAAATGCCGATGAACAGTTGCCGAGCGTTCGTATGTTAGCTTCGCAATTTTCCGTAAATCCCAACACAATACAAAAAGCTTACGCTATTTTGGAAAGCAACGGCATAATATATTCGGTAAAGGGCAAGGGCTCGTTTGTTTCGGGTGATAAACGGGCAGAGACTGCAATTTTGGAAAATGCCAAAAAAGAATTTTTAAAGGCGGTTCGTTCGGCGCTTGAGCTCGGACTTACCGAAAATGAGCTTAAGGAAATAATTGAAAAATATTCCATTGCAGAGGAGGAAGCGCAAATATGATAACCGCAGAAGGACTAACAAAAAGGTTTGACGGTGCAGTTGCACTCGACAATCTGAGCTTTGAAATAGACGAGGGCTCTGTTTACGGCCTTGTCGGCTCTAACGGCTCCGGAAAATCCACCCTTTTAAGACTTATAGCCGGAGTTTATATTCCCGATTCCGGTAGGGTCGGTATTGACAGAATAGATGTATTTAATAATCCTGTCGTTAAAACTCAGATAGTATTTTTAGGCGACACTCCGTATTTTCTTCCTCAATCCGATTTAAGCGAAATGCGTAAATTTTTCAAGGGAATGTATGTATCCTTCGATGATAATGAGTATTTTCGCTTGCTTCAGCTTTTCCCTCTCGATGAGAAAAAGAGAATATCATCATTTTCCAAGGGTATGCAAAGGCAGGCTGCGCTCATACTGTATCTTTCAACACGACCGAAATATATTCTTCTTGATGAGGCCTTTGACGGTCTTGATGTCGTTATGCGAAGGGTGCTTACAAACTTGATAATGGACGGTGTTGAAAAGCGAGGGATGACGGCTGTAATATCTTCGCATAATTTAAGAGAGCTTGAGGATGTATGTGATCATATAGGCCTTATTCATAACGGTAAAATGCTGCTGAATGACAGCTTAGATGCTTTGAAGGGAAAGGTACATAAGCTTCAGGCTGTATTTAAAGCTATACCCGAAAAAACCGCTTTCGGCGGTCTTGATATAATAAAATCGGAAAGAACAGGCTCGATTATAAGTCTTGTGGCAAAGGGCGACAAGGAGGAGATTTTATCCTATGTAAAGCGCCTGTCTCCGATTTTTGTCGAATGCATAGAACCAACCCTTGAAGAAATGTTTATTTTTGAATTGGAGGCAACAGGCTATGATATTAAGAACATCCTCGAATAGTATAAATCCTTTTTTTAAAATGTTCGGGCTGACCTTCAGAAAGAATTTAGGGCTGCTTCTTTTAACCGTTGCCGGAGTTTTGCTTGTTTGCCCCGGATATATGCTGATGTATCTTGAAAACAGTTATTTTGAAACGGTGGATATACAGGGAATTTTGGAAAATTGGGTAAGTGCGTTGACGGTTGCACTTGCCGTGTGTGCTGCAATAGGAGTATGTGTTTATAATATTATAAATTTTTCATATTTATATGGCAAAAAGTCAAGCGATGTTTTTCATTCACTGCCCTTAAGCAGAAACGAGCTGATAGCATCAAGAGGTATCACCGGACTTGTACTAACCCTTATTCCCGTGGCAGTAGGATTTTTGTCGCTAACTGCAGTTTCACTTATAAAGGGTGCGTCGTCAAGCATTTTTATTCTGCTGATAACAGGCTTTTCAGCCGTTCTGCTAAGCACCGTGGCGCTTTGGGCAATGTCCCTGCTTTTTGCCGTTTGCGCCGGCTCGGCTTTTGATTATGTGCTTTCGTTTGTCGGAGTTAATGCGGGGCTTGTTATAATGGGGCTTATAATTTCAAGCATTTTGTCCGACTTTTTGATAGGCTATACCGGAGTAAATTCCGACTCTGCCAAGCTTTCCCCCGTTTATTATTGCATTTCATCTGCTACCTCCTGCGTGTTCGAAAACGGCGAAGTAACAAGCAGCGGGCTGCTTTCCTTCGGTATAAAGTCGCTTATAATGCTTGCGGTATTTACAGGTGCTGCATTTGTACTTTATAACAGAAGAAAAGCCGAAAAAAGCGGTAGTGGATATGCGTATAAATTTGTTTATGTTATATGCGCTTTTATTGCCGCATTTTGCGGAGGAACTATATTCGGCGCATTGTTTTCCGAAAATGATATGAGGCGAATTTCTTATTATATTTTCGCAATAGCCGGAGCTGAAATGACAGCGATTGCTTACGGAGCTGTTACCGACAGAGGCTTTAAGAGCTATAAAAAATCACTTTTAATAGGTGCCTGTGCATTTTTGTCACTTGTAATTATAATAGGTGTAGTTAGGATTGATTTATTTGGGTATAAAAACAGAATTCCCGATAAATCGGAAATTAAAAGTGCATCTGCTGAGGTGTATGACGGCATTTATATAAAATATAATACAGACGATATTATAAAGCTTCATAAAAAGGCAATTGAAAATAACACCGAGGTATCTCAGACGGCAAGAAATTCATCCATCGTTCAAAGGGTTGATATAAGCTATCACCTGAAAAACGGAAGCACGGTAAGCAGAAGCTATTTGGTTGATGTTCAGTCGGTAAAAAAGGAGCTTTTTACACTTTATTCAAGCGATGAAAGGTTCGATACGATAATAAATACACTTAAACGGGTTAATCCCAATACGGTATATTTCGATTATGATTTTAACGGTGAATATTATCAAACATATCTTACAAATGCCGAATTTTTAAGGCTGATAGAGCTTTATCGAGCCGAGCTTGACGGTAAGGAGGATATTTTAACACATTCAAACGATTATTTTGTAGCGCTAATATATGAAAAGAATGAAAACAACTATATTACGATGCAGACACGCTTATCCGAAATGTTCTTTGACGATACATTTGAGGAAACCCTTAAGTATTTAGAGAGTCTTGACCTTACTAAAAGAATTGAAGAAACCACGGAGGTAGAATAAATTGAACGGATTTGTTATTCGACAATCTTAAAGGGCTGAATAAAAGAAGCGACGGCAACCTTATGATGAGGTAAGCTGTCGCTTCTTTTGTTTAAAGGATTACATTTTATGGCTTAAAAGTGATAATATCGGTAGCTTATGAAGCTGCTGATTTATAAGCATCTATAGCTTTCAGATCTGTATATCGAAAATTCACATTCCTCAAAGCCTTCTGTCAATAGCTCGCACAGCGGACCTAAAACAACCGCTTCGCTTGCATAATGTCCGCAGTCGAATACGCTGACACCGTTGTTAACAGCCTCAACAAAAACATTATGCTTAACATCGGCTGTTATAAGAGCGTCAAAGCCTTCTCGGAGAGCCTCCTTCAGAAATTCTCCACCCGAGCCGGAGCAAACAAGAACGCTTTGGATTTTTCGACCCGCAACATATCTTACAGCATATCCGAGTGATTCCTTAATATGCCTTGCCAATTCGTCCGGACTTGAAATATCGGTTTTTGCGCTTCTTATCTCAAAGCCGTCGTCAGCGATAAAGGGCTTAATGCTTTTAA
This sequence comes from uncultured Ruminococcus sp., assembly GCA_964385735.1. Lineage (GTDB taxonomy): Bacteria > Bacillota > Clostridia > Oscillospirales > Acutalibacteraceae > UBA737. The sequence continues at coordinate 3,886 of CAYLQF010000029.1, forward strand.
GTGAAAGCTCCCTGCAAAGGCAATCATTAACGCCGCCCTTGCCAATATCGAGGTTTGTATGCATAGAAATAACGGCAATGTCGCTTTTTATAAGCTCGTAAGCAATGCTTTCCTCGGTTATGCTTTTAAGGGGCGAAAATATCACAGGATGATGAGTTATAATAAGCTCACAGCCGTTTTCACTCGCCGCTTTAACGGCATTTACATCACAGTCAAGCGCAAGCATAGCCTTTGTTACAATTGCAGCCTTGTTTCCCACAAGCAGACCCGGATTATCAAAATCCGAAGCTGTTTCAATGGGGAATTTATCGTTCAAAAATTCAAAAATATCTTTAACTGTTATCATATTTTTTCACAAAGGAGTCCTTTAGGGCGACTGTCCTGTTAAATATCAGCTCATCATCCGTAGAGTCGGGATCTATACAAAAATATCCCTGACGCATAAACTGGAAGGTTTGACCTGCTTTTTTGTCTTTAAGACTTAAATCAACCTTGCAGTTTTTCAGAATTTTAAGCGAAGCTGAATTTAAGTTATCGGCAAATGAGGCAACTCCTTCCTCATCACTTGGGTTTTCAACATTGAAAAGTCTGTCGTAAAGCCTTACCGTTGCATCTGCACAGTGCTCCGCACTTACCCAGTGCAGAGTTCCCTTAACCTTTCTGCCGTCAGGGGCTTCGCCACCTCGGCTTTCGGGGTCATAGGTGCAGTGAACAACGGTTATATTACCGTTTTCATCCTCCTCGTGCGAAGCATATTTAATGTAATAAGCCCCTTTAAGTCTTACTTCCTTTTGAGGACAAAGTCTGAAGTATTTTCCCGGAGGATTAAGCATAAAATCGTCCTGCTCTATGAATATTTCTCTTGAAAATGTAACGGCTCTTTTTCCGAGCTCGGGCTTGTTGGGATTTATCTCAATTTCTATATCCTCGGTTTTTCCCTGAGGGTAATTATCGATAACAACCCTTAACGGACGAAGAACAGCCATGGCACGGTCGGCATTTTCGTTAAGATTATCCCTTACGCAGGCTTCAAGTAAAGCGTAATCTATAACGCTGTATGCCTTTGAAACGCCTATTTTATCAACAAACGCTCTTACTGCCTCTGCCGGATAGCCTCTTCTTCTTATTCCGCAGATTGTTGCCATTCTCGGATCGTCCCAGCCGGAAACAAGGCCGTCGTTTACAAGCTTTAAGCATTTGCGCTTGCTTGTAAGGGTATAGTTAACATTCATTCTTGCAAATTCTATCTGTCTCGGCGGATTTTCAATATCGGCAGCCTTAAGCACCCAATCGTAAAGCGGACGGTGGTTTTCGAATTCAAGAGAGCAAAGTGAATGAGTAACACCCTCTCTTGCGTCGCTTAACGGATGTGCAAAATCGTACATAGGATATACGCACCATTTATCTCCGGTTCTGTGATGTGTTACCTTTAAAATGCGGTAAATAATCGGGTCACGCATATTGAGATTGGAGGACGACATATCGATTTTTGCCCTGAGCACCATTGAGCCTTCTTCGAATTCACCGGCAGTCATACGGCTGAAAAGCTCTTTGTTTTCTTCTATAGGCCTGTTTCTGTAGGGGCTTTCTCTGCCGGCCTCGGTAAGGGTGCCTCTTAACGCTTTTATTTCCTCTGCGCTTGACTGGTCAACATAGGCAAGACCTTTGTCTATAAGACGGAGTGCACATTCATAAATAAAATCAAAATAATCAGAGGCATAATAAATATTGTCCCATTTAAAGCCGAGCCACTTGATGTCCTCCATAATCGCATCAACATACTCGACATCCTCTTTGGTAGGATTTGTGTCGTCCAGACGGAGATTGCATTTTCCACCGTATTTTTCCGCAGTTCCGAAATCAATGCATATTGCTTTTGCATGGCCTATGTGAAGATATCCGTTCGGCTCGGGCGGAAATCTTGTTTGAACATGGCTGTAAACACCCTCGCTTAAATCCTCATCAATAAAATCCTCAATGAAATTTGAAGGCTTGCTTCCTTCAGCCTCGGTTAAAATTTTGTTTTCTTCCATACAAACACCTGTTGCTTAAATATTTTTAATCATATCGTCAATACGGTCAAAGCAGCGCTTTTCGCCTAATACCTGCATTATGCTGCAAAGGTCCGGAGTGTTTTTTCTTCCGGTTACAGCTATTCTGAGCACGCTGCTCAAATCGCCTGCGCTGCCCTTATAGGCCTCGGGGCTTGCCTTATATTCCTTTGTATCGGCGGCAAATCCGAGCCTTGGTGATATTTCTTTGATTTTGGCGAACCATTGCTGTCGGTCGTCCTTAGGCGAATAAACCGATTTGTATTCGTTTAAAAAGGCCTTTGCGTCTTCTGCTTTTATGGCATCGGGCAGTCTGTGGCAGGGCTCGAAAAGTGAATCGAACATATATGAAAAATAATCCTTGACCTCGCTCCATTTTGCTATGTCACGGCGTGGCTTAGAAACATTACGATCAATATTTAAAACGCTTACGGCATATTCTTCATCGGAAGAAATGACAGAGAAGAAGCCCTCTTCAAACTCCCTTGCCCAAGCAGAAAGGCTTGAGTATACCTCTCCTGCAGTCATTTTAGATATAACGGTTTTGCTTACATCATTCAGCTTTTCCGAATCGAATAAGGCACCCGAAATGCTCATTTTTTTAAGATTGAATTTGAATTTATCAATGCTCTCGTTGGGATTTGCTCTGCGCCAATCCTCAAAATCCGAAGCAGCTATTGTCATTAAATATTCAATAACGCTTTCGGGTGGGAAGCCCTCTTCAATAAAAAATCTTACTGCGGCTTCGGGGTCCTTCCTTTTTGATATTTTTCGCTTTGCGCCGTTTTCAAGCTTCATAATAGGTGAAACATGGGCATATTTCGGAGCTTTGAAGCCGAGCAGCTTGAAAAGCTGAAGATGCTTCGGAACCGAGGATATCCATTCATCACCTCTGATTATGTGTGTTGTATGCATCAGGTGGTCATCAACGGCGTGAGCAAAATGATAGGTAGGGATACCGTCGGATTTTAAAATCACAAAATCCTCGTCGTTTTCCGGCATTTCTATTTTTCCTTTTATGCCGTCATCAAAGGATATTCTGTTTTCTTCATTTCCCGTTGAGCGGAGCCGTACAACAAACGGCTTGCCCTCTTCGATAAGCGCTTTGGCCTCACGGTAGGTTATGCTTCTGTGCTTCGCCCACCTTCCGTGATATCCTGTGCGTATTTTTTGCTTTTCCTGCTCCGCTCTTATGTCTTCAAGCTCTTCGGGAGTACAGAAGCAGGGATAAGCAAGTCCCTGCTTTATGAGGGATTTGGCATATGCCTGATATATTTCGGCTCTTTTGCTTTGCTGATACGGCCCGTATTCACCGAGCTCATCAGAGCCGCTTATAAAGCCTTCGTCTATCTTTATTCCGAAATGCTTAAGACCTCCGATAATATCCTCTATCCCTCCGCTTACCTCACGCTTTTTATCTGTATCCTCTATTCGTGTGTAAAAGATACCGCCTGAAGCTGTGGCAGCGGTTCTGTTTACAAGAGCTGTAAACAGGGTGCCCAAATGCAGATACCCCGTAGGGCTGGGGGCTATTCTCGTTACCTTGGCGCCCTCCTTAAGGCTGCGGCTTGGATAAAGAGCTTCGTAATAAGCAGGTGTTTTATCTGTATCGGGCAACAAAAGCTCGGCTAAAAGTTCATTATCGTTCATTTTATTCTCCCTAAAAAATCAGTGATTGTTGAGCAGCTCGTTAAGCTCCGCCATAAAGGAATTAACATCCTTAAAGGAACGGTAGACGGAGGCAAATCTGACATATGCTACTTCGTCTATGCTTTTTAGCTTTTCCATAGTCAGCTCACCTATTTTTTCGCTGCTTACCTCTCTGTCAAGCGAATTTTGTATAACGGCTTCTATATCGTTTATGGTTCTTTCGAGCGTTTCGAGCGTAACGGAGCGCTTTTCGCAAGCCCTGAGCATACCGTTTAAAAGCTTTTCACGGTCGAAGGCTTCTCTTGAGCCGTCTCTTTTTATTACAACAATCGGAAGGTTTTCAATCATTTCATAGGTAGTAAATCTCTTTGAACATTTAAGGCATTCTCTTCTTCGCCTTATTTTTTCGCCTTCGTCGGTAGGGCGAGAGTCTATAACCTTGCTTTCTTCATAGCCGCAAAAAGGACATTTCATAATTCCAACCACCATTTGTACAATTATAATTCTTATGAGCTTTTAAACGATAAGCTTTAAAAGTGAGAAGCAGTCGTCATACAGTAGGTATGACAAGAACATTATATCACATACTTTAACCTAATTACAAGGGAAAACTTGAGCTTGAGAGCATTAACCGTTAAATTTACTTAAATTTTACAATGAAAGTATTGTTAAAAGGGATTAGTTTATGGTATAATTAGCTATATTAAATTTAAAGGGGGATCCCTATGTCGCTTAATACTGTTAAGCTTTCGGAGGGTGTTGAGGGTCTTTTTGTTAAAAACGAAAGATTTAACACTACTCTGATTTCCTTCAATTTCTATCTTCCGCTCAGAAATAAAACGGTTGCGGACAATGCGCTTTTGCCGTTTTTGCTTACAACCTGCAGCAATAAATATCCTGATTTTTCCAAGCTTAATTATAAGCTTGATAAGCTTTACGGCGCCCAGCTGTGTGCTGCTTCGGAAAAGGTGGGCGATTACCAGCTTCTCAGAATATCAATATCGGTTATAGATAATAAATATACACTTGATAATGAGGAGCTTACAGCCGAGGCCTGCGATATGCTTTTCGAGCTTATATTCAACCCAGCAGTTCAAAACGAGGCCTTCCTTGAAGACGATATAAAACGGGAAAAGCGTAAAGCTATAGAGCATATAAGGGGCGAACTCAGCGATAAAAGAATTTACGCAAAGCAGCGCCTTATCGGTGAGATGTATAAGGGTGAGCCCTACGGTATTCCCAAATGCGGAACAGAGGAGCAGATAAATTCCGTTACCGGTGAGGGCCTTTACAAAGCATGGAAAAATATGATTGAGAGTGCTCATGTAAGCGTAAATGTTATATCTAAAGCTATGCCCTCGGGATTGTTTGACAGGATTACGGATAAATTTTTATCCGTTGACAGAAAAAATATAACCGATATATCGCTTACTGTCCCAACAGCCGAAGCAAAATCCCCCAAAGAAATAACCGAACGAATGGAAATAGCGCAAGGTAAGCTTGTTATGGGATTTTCAAGCGAGCTTTACGGCAACGGCAGAGAAGTGCTACCGTTGAGCGTTATGTGCGATATCTTCGGCGGCGGACCCTATTCAAAGCTTTTTATGAATGTCAGGGAAAAGCTGAGCTTGTGCTATTATTGCTCGGCGTCGGCGTCAAAGGTAAAGGGCCTTATTACGGTTGACAGCGGTGTTGAGGAAAAGAACGCACAGGAGGCTCAAAACGAAATTCTCAATCAGCTTAAGGCTCTTCAAAACGGCGATCTTACCGATTTTGAGTACACCTCTTCTCTTAAAAGCATCAGCGATTCGCTTAAAACCTATAATGACAGTCAGGAGCTTCTTGATACATGGTATTCTCTTAGGGTGATCTCCGGTAGCTTCATTTCTCCGGAGGAAATGGCTGAGGATATTGTTAAGGTGACAAAGCAACAGGTTATGGCTGCGGCTAAGGGTGTTAAGCTGCATACGGTCTACCGCCTGCTGCCGTTGGAGGTAAAGTGATATGAAAAAAGAAACCTTTGAATGCAGCCTCGGAGAAAGCTATGTTAAGGCTACCCATAGCTCAGGGCTTGAAATTTATGTAATGGAAAAGCCTGAGTATTCCTCCGCTTATGCCGTTTTCGGCACGAAATACGGCTCGGTTGATACAAGCTTTTCGGATAAGCAGGGTAATATGATTTCCGTGCCCGAGGGCATAGCTCATTATTTGGAGCATAAGCTGTTTGAAAGCGAGGAGGGAGATGCTTTTACAAGGTTCGCCGTAACCGGCGCCTCCGCAAATGCCTTCACCTCTTTTGATAGAACCTGCTATCTGTTTTCCTGCTCGGATAATTTCTATAAAAATTTCGAGATACTTTTAAGCTTTGTAAGGGAACCTTATTTTACCGAGGAAACCGTTAAAAAAGAGCAAGGAATAATAGGTCAGGAAATTAAAATGTACGATGATATGCCTTCTTGGCGTGTTATGTTCAATATGCTTGAAAGGATGTATTTTAAGCATCCCGTAAAAATCGATATTGCCGGTACGGTTGACTCTATTGCCGAGATAAATGCAGATTTGCTTTATAAGTGCTACGAAACCTTTTACAGACCCTCAAATATGTTTATTTGCATTGTCGGTAATGTAAATACAGATAAGATCCTCAAAGCAGTCGAGTCCTCCGGCTTTGAAGATGAACCCTCTGATATTTTAAGGGGAGATTTCGAGGAGCCACAGGGAGTGGTCGGAAATTATATCGAGGAAGAGGCTGAGGTAACACTTCCGGTGTTTTGCTTAGGCTACAAGCAGCATATTAAAACGCCGTATAGGCGGCTTAAATCAAAGGTGTGTGTTTCTATGCTGCTGGGAATTCTTTGCGGCGACTCCTCACCTTTATTTGCCGATTTAACAAAGAGGGGTCTTATAAACGACGAATTTTCGGCAGAATATTTTAACGGAAACGGATACGCTTCGGTAATATTCGAGGGTGAATCTGACAATCCTAAGGCAGTTGCAAAGGCTATTAAGGAGGAAATACATCGGCTCAGAGAAAAAGGCATAGATAAAAAGCTGTTTTCCGCCGTTAAATGCGGAATGTACGGTGATGCCGTGCGCCGCTTTAACAGCGTGAGTACAATGGCTATGCAGCTTGTTGACGGTGCGGTTTTCGGTTATGATATATTCGAGGAGCTAAGGCTGCTTAAAACAGTTACCTGTGAGGATGTTTATAAACGCCTTGATATTTTTGATGATGAAAACGCCGTGCTTTCGGTTATAAATCCTAAGAGGGTGCAACAATGAGTGTTACGATTTTCGGGATACATCTTACGATAAATCCCATAGCGTTTACAATTCCCATAGGAAGCGGATGGTCTGTATATTGGTACGGAATAATAATTGCAACCGGCTTTTTGCTTGCGTTGATATACGGCTTTAGGTCCGCCAAGCGCTTTAATCTCAATCCTGACAGAATGACCGATGTTATACTTGTTACCACACCGATTGCCGTTTTGAGTGCAAGAGCATATTATCTTATTTTCGACGGTGAAAAAACAACCGGAATAAAGGACTTTTTCGGATTTAACGGGCAGGGCTTTTCCGGACTTGCAATTTACGGCGGTGTTATAGGAGCTGTTGTCTGCGGATTTGTTATGTGCAAAATACGAAGGGTTAATATTAAGGATATGCTGGATGTTGCCGCTCTCGGCTTTCTCATCGGTCAGGGAATAGGCAGATGGGGCAATTTTATGAATCAAGAAGCCTTCGGAGGCCCTACCGGCAGCTCTTGGTGGGGAATGACGAGCAGTAATGTAGCTTCGGATTTTGCTTCAAAGGGATATGATCAGTCTGCCCTTGCTCATCCGTGCTTTTTGTATGAATCGGTTTGGTGTCTTTTGGGATTTTTCCTTCTGCATAAGCTCAGCAAAAAGCGTAAATACAGCGGCGAAATAGCTCTTGCTTATTGTGGTTGGTATGGCTTCGGAAGAGCAATAATCGAGCTGCTGAGAACTGACAGTCTTATGATAGGCGATCTGAAGGTTTCCTGCTTGCTTTCGGCAGTTATATGCATAGGTGCAGCAGTATATATGGCATATAAGTACAAAAAGCTTAAAGAGGATGAGCCTACAGGCTATGTTCCGGTTTTTGATGGCGGAGAATCGGAGGAGGAAGATGAAAATGAGCAGGATAATTGACGGAAAAGCGGTTTCCGCCGCAGTTAAGGAGGAGCAAAGGCAGGAGATCTTGCTTCTCAACAAAAAAGGAATAAAAGTAGGTCTTGCGGTAATAATAGTTGGAGACGACCCCGCTTCTAAGATTTATGTTGCGAATAAGAAAAAGGCCTGTGAGCAGCTCGGTATAGCTTCATTTGAGTACGCTTTCGATAAAAATGTGCAAGCATCTCAAATTATAGAGCTTATACATACCTTAAACGAAGAAGAGGCCGTAAACGGAATATTATGTCAGCTGCCGCTGCCGTCTCACATAGATGAAAAGGCGGTAATAAATGCCATAGCTCCCGAAAAGGATGTTGATGCTTTTCATCCTGTTAATGTGGGGAAAATAATGATAGGCGATTATGATTTTCTTCCCTGTACGCCGGCCGGCGTTATGGAAATGCTCAAATTTTACGGAATATCCGTCGAGGGGAAACGCTGTGTTGTAATCGGAAGATCCAATATAGTCGGAAAGCCTATGAGTATGCTGCTTTTGCATGCCAACGGCACGGTTACCGTATGTCATTCAAAAACGAAAAGCCTTAAGGATATTACACAAAAGGCGGATGTTTTAGTTGCGGCAGTCGGAAAAGCGAAATTCGTAACGGCTGATATGGTTAAAGAGGGAGCCGTTGTTATAGATGTCGGTATGAACAGAGAAAACGGCAGGCTTTGCGGCGATGTTGATTTTGAAGGCGTTGCGCCGAAGACCTCCTTTATAACACCGGTACCCGGGGGTGTAGGCCCGATGACTATAGCTATGCTTATGAAAAATACCGTTACTGCGGCAAAACGGAAAAACAGTATATAAAACGGAGTGATATTTTGAAAATTAAGCTTTTTGCAATACTGATTGCCGCTACGCTTGTCCTTCTTACGCCACAATGCGCTTATGCCGAGTCAAGGGATTTTTCCGTAAATTTGGAGGCGGATTATACAGGAGCTTATTCTGATTCCGATAAATCCCAAATAGCGCCACTTATGAATATGACCGAGCAGGAGGCGGAGGACTATTTCAAAGAGAATAATATTGCTTATTTTGCAGTAAAGAACGACCGAACTGTTCAAATAAGTGTTTCGGTTTATTCAAACGAGCTTTCGGAAATTACCGGAGATTCCTCCTCTCTTGACGATGAGTCTCTTTCAAAATTGGCAAGTTCTCTCTCCTCGGGCGAGGCAGAGCAGGGTATAGCTTCGTCAAACGGTACGAAGTATATTGTTTTTACCGATGATATAACCTTATCGGACGGTAAAAGCTGTGTTTCAAGCCAGTATATAACCGTTGCCGGCGGAAAAATTTATCAGCTTAATTTTTTCTCGCTCGGAAGCAGTGAAAGCGAGGATGTTATAAAAACCGTAAGCGGATTTAGTATAAATCATAATGATGATAAATCTCCCGCCTTTGTTTTGCCGATGCTTTTTATAATATTCGGTATAGCTGTCTTTGCTGCTGTTGGTATTGTTATGCTCATAGGTATAATAAAACGCCTCAAGCTCAAAAAAGAGGCCGAGGCGCTTGAAAAATATGAGAGTATTGAATAATATTTATAAAAGCTCGGAAAAATCGTAAATGTAGCTGTCTGCGGTGTTTTTCATCTCCTCGGTTAATCCTTCCGAAGAGCTGTCATAAACGCCGCAGGTTTTTATTCCCGCATTTTTTGCGGCTTGAATTGCGATTATATTGTCGTCTAAGAATAAAATCTCACCGACCTTTTTATTTAATGCTTCCGCTACCGAAGCATATATATTCGGGTTTGATTTTACCGTACCGAAATCATCGCAGGACCATATGTTATCAAACAAATCATATATTTTAAGCCTCTTAAGGCAGGCATCAAGCGTTATATGCGGACTGGCCGTAAGAATGTTAAGGCTTGCTCCGCTTTCCTTCAGCTGCTTTAAAACCGGAATTACATTTTTCTTAGCAGGAATGGTGTTGAAATAAGCCTCCGCCATATATTGCTTCATAAGCTCTATAATTTCGCCTTTTTCTTTTTTTAACCCGAGCCTTGAAATATAATACTCTGCGGTTCCAATAACACCGAGCGGCGTTATTGTTTGAACTATGCCGTCATCATAAGAGATGTTACCTTCATCGAGAATACGAAGCATGGAAGCAACATATGTAGGCATGGAATCAACGAGTGTTCCGTCAAAATCAAAAAGAAAGGTTTTCAAAGCAGTCACCACAAATACCAAATAATGTTTTTAAATATTAAATGTTCGGCAAAAAAAGCATAAACATTCGGTGTGTTTTTTCAAGGTATTTACTTGAATTTGTATGAAAAAAGTTTACCACTGCTTGAGAAAAAAGTCAAGTGCACATACGCCTCGGGAAAAAAGTTTTGTGTACGGATTATTTCGGCTTTGAAAATCGTTAATATTAAACCCCACAAAAAACCGATGATTTTTCAGGATATTTTAAGCTTAAGTCTGAGCTTATCGCTTATCATTGCAATAAA
>CAYLQF010000030.1:0-9399 GCA_964385735.1 uncultured Ruminococcus sp.
GAAAGAAGAATATCCTTTTGGTTAAGCTTCGGATTTTCCATTACCGCATCAAGAAGCTCTCGAAGCTTTTTGCCTATCTGTGCGCCGGTATAGCCGAGAGCCTTTAGGTCGTTGCCGGAAACCGCAAGATCGCATATTCTAAAGGGCTCTTTTTTGTTTATTATATCGGTTGCTTCGTTTTTTAAAAAATCGGCGCTTTCACACTTGATTTTTTCAAGGTATTCCGCACATTCGATAACCGTTTTATAGGGCACCAGCTTAAGAATTCGCTTTATATCGGCTCTTGAGCTTTTAGGGGAGGCTAAAGTCGTATCCGCAAGCTTGAAATACGCCCTTATACCGTTTCCCACCTTTAAAGCACAAAGCGTATTGTTTTTATCAAGGGCAGACTCCGAAAGGAGGGCATACAGCCTTAAATTCAAGCTGTCGGAAAGCTTTGAGATTTTATCGGCGTTTTTAAGTGCTCCTATTTCAAAGGGCTTTAGGGCTCCGCCTTCAAAGAGCGGATTTGCTTTTTCGATAAAGCTGCCGCAGGCAAGCCTTGTAAGCTCGGCGAAAATTCTTTCACTGCTTATAAAGCTAAGTCCGTCGGCGCATTTAATTGAAGCTGCCTCGGTTTTTTTTTCGATTTCCATATTAAGCGTTGCGGCAAATCTGTAAAGTCGCATTATTCTGAGGGCATCCTCCTTAAAGCGCTTTTCCGGATTGCCGACTGCCCTTAAAATACCCCTTTTTATATCCTCAGTACCGAAAAAAGGGTCTTTAAAGCCCAGCCGCTCGTTATATGCTATTGCATTAACGGTAAAATCACGCCGTGCAAGGTCATCCTCTATGCTTCTTACAAATTTAACCTCATCGGGCCGCCGCAAATCGGTATAATTTCCGTCGGTTCGGTAGGTAGTTATTTCGAAAGGCTCGCCGTTTATGATTGCCGTCACCGTACCGTGTGCCGGTCCCGTGTCAGCCGTCTTTTGAAAGCAGGTCTTTATTTGTGAGGGCAGAGCCACAGTAGCTATATCGTAATCGCTCGGCGTTTTGCCCATTAGCATATCTCTTACGCATCCGCCGACAAAAAATGCTTCAAAGCCCCTGCTTTCAAGGGCTTTTATTGCAAGATTTGCATTGCGGCTTACAGGAAGTTTCATATTTTCGGCCTCTTTTTAATAAAATGGTTTATTTTTTTATAAAAAGGTTGTATAATAAATTAAATAATGTTTTAGGGAGCGGTATCAAATGAAAGAGCTTCGTCCTGAGGATAGGCTGCTTGAGGGTATAAAAAAGATTCATATGATAGGAATAGGCGGGAGCGGAATGTGTCCTCTTGCCGAAATTCTCCATTCAAAGGGCTATGAGCTTTCGGGCTCCGATAATAACGAAAGCGATCCCCTTAAAAGGGTCAGGGCACTCGGGGCAAGGGTTTATATGGGTCATAAGGCAGAAAACATAAACGGTGCTGAGCTTGTTGTTTATTCTGCCGCCATAGCAAGCGATAATCCTGAGCTTTGTGCCGCAAGGGAAAAGGGAATACCCACTATGGAGCGTTCGCACCTTTTAGGTGCCCTTACAAGGCATTACGATAATGTTATCGGGGTTTGCGGTACTCACGGTAAAACTACCGTTACCTCTATGATAACACAAATTCTTATTTTAAACAAGAGAGAACCTAATGCGGTTATCGGAGGAAGATTGCCGCTTGTAAATTCGAACGGTGTTGTCGGCTCATCTCAAACGCTCGTTTGTGAGGCGTGCGAATTTGTAGATACCTTTTTGCAGATGTCGCCGGATATTTCGGTTCTGTTAAATATCGATAACGATCACCTTGATTATTTCAAAACAATGGAAAATTTAACGAATTCGTTTTCAAGGTTTATAGGTATGTCAAATACCGCATATATAAACGGAGACGATGAGCTTGTAAAAAAAGCGGCAAGCGGTATAAGCTCAAGGGTAATAACCTTCGGCTTTTCCGATAATAACGATTACAGTGCAAAAAACATTACAAGAGGAAGCTACGGCTTTTGCTTCGATGTTTTTAAAAACGGCACAATTTGCGGTCATCTTGAAATGCATATACCCGGAAGGCATAATATTTTAAACGGACTTGCCGCCTTTGCGGTTTGCTTTGATATGGGGGTAGACGCAGCGGGTATAGCCGAAGCGGTGCTCAAATTCACGGGCGCCGGCAGAAGATTTGAATTTTTAGGTAGCTATAACGGATTTACACTTGCCGATGATTATGCTCATCATCCTACCGAGATAGAGGCTACGCTTACAGCAGCTAAGGAGCTTGATTACAGGAGGGTTATTGCTGTATTCCAGCCCTTCACATTTTCAAGAACCGCTCTTTTAAAGGACGATTTCATAAAGGCACTTAAAATCGCCGATAAGGTTATATTAACTCCGATAATGGGCTCAAGAGAAAAGAATATTTACGGCATTTCCTCTGAGGCTTTATCAAGAGAGCTTAATGCTGCTGTTGTTGTGGACGGCTTTGAGAGTATTGCAGATACGGTTATCGAAAATGCCGGAGAGGGTGACCTTGTTATAACTATGGGCGGCGGCGACATATATAAGGCTGCGCATATAATAATGAAAAAATGCGGTGAAACGAAATGACCTGTAGGCTTTACGATTCGGATGCATATATTAAAAGCTTTAAGGCTTCGGTTCTTTCCTGCGAGAAAGCGGAAAACGGGCTTTTCAAAACCGTTTTAAGCCGTACTGCCTTTTTCCCCGAGGGCGGCGGGCAAAGCGGTGACAGGGGATATATAGGGCAAACCGAAATATTAGATACAAAAATTCAAAACGGCGAGATATATCATTTTTCAAAGCTGCCGATTGATACATTAGCCGAGGTCAACTGCACAATAGATTTCAAAAGGCGATTTTCCTTTATGCAAAATCATACGGGCGAGCATATTGTGTCGGGAATGGCAAATAAGCTTTTCGGTCTTGAAAATGTAGGCTTTCACCTCGGTGAGGATTTTGCCACAATCGACCTTAACGGCTCTTTAGACAGGAAAACAATCGATATAATCGAGAACGCCGCAAACGAGAAGGTTTGGCAAAACCTTAAGGTAAGGGCTTATTATCCGGAGGACGACGAGCTGTCCGGCTTGAATTACCGAAGCAAAAAAGAAATAGTCGGCAGGGTAAGGATTGTCGAAATAGAAGCTACCGATACCTGTGCCTGCTGTGCTCCTCATGTTAAAGCAACCGGCGAGATAGGTGTTATAAAGCTGCTTTCCGCACAAAAGGTCAGATTCGGAACAAGAATAATTTTAAAATGCGGCTCATTTGCGCTTGCCGATTATAAAAACAAATTTTTAAACATAAGCAAAATATCGGATATAACCTCCTCTCCTGCAGAGGATACCGCCGATGCCGTTTTGCGTCTTGAAAATAAAATTTCCGAGCTTAAGCAGACTAATTCCGAGCTTAAGCTGAAATTTATAAAAGCAGCGGCTGAGCTTGCAGATAAAAGCAAATGCTGTCTTTTTGAAAAGGACTTCGATATGAAGGAGCTTCAGGCCTCTGCGGATCTGCTTTCCAAGAAAACGGGAAAGCCCTATGCGGTCTTTTCCGAAAAAGGGGAGGGCTATTCCTTTGCTTTCTGCGGGCAAGACGGACTGCTGATGCCTCTTTTTGAGAAATTTAAAAAATCCTTTGAGGTTAGGGGCGGAGGCAGAAACGGAATAGTACAGGGAACCGTTAATGCGACTGAAAACGAAATAACGGAATTTTTTGAAAGGAACGGCTTATGAATTGGACGGAAATTAAGGCTACGGTACCGCTTAGTCGAATAGACGATGCGGCGGCAATAGCCAATATGGCAGTGCCCTACGGCATATATATAGAGGATTATTCCGACCTTGAGGAAAAAGCAATGGAAATAGCCCATGTTGACCTTATAGACGAGGAGCTTATTTTAAAGGATAGAACAAGGGCTGTTATTCATATGTATATTTCCGAGAGTGATAATGCCTACGAAGCACTTTCTTATCTTAAGGAGCGAATGTCCGCCGCAGGGATAAAATGCGAAATCGAAAGCATCGGCGTTGACGACAGCGATTGGAATGAAAATTGGAAAAAGTATTTTAAGGCTTTTGAAATAGGAGAAGGCTTGGCAGTTTGTCCGAGCTGGGAAAAATATGATAATTCCGATAATCGGACTGTTATAAGGCTTGACCCGGGCGCCGCCTTCGGAACCGGCACCCATGCCACAACCTCTCTTTGCCTTGAGGCTCTCGAAAAAGCCGTCAATACCGACACAAGGGTTTTAGATGTCGGAACAGGCAGCGGCATACTTGCGATTGCCTCCGCACTGTTAGGTGCAAAAGAGGCAGTGGGAATAGATATTGATGCACAGTCGGTTAAAACCGCAAAAGAAAACGCAAGGATAAACGGCACAGATAAAAAATGCAGCTTTGCCGTGGGCGACCTTGCAGAAAAGGTCGAAGGTAAATACGACATAGTATGTGCTAATATAGTAGCGGATGTCGTTATGCGTCTTTTTGACGATGTAAAGCGATTTATGACCGATGGCGGTATACTTATAGCTTCGGGAATCATAGATATCCGTGCAAAAGAGGTTGAAAAAAGCGCTCTTGAGCATGGGCTTAAAGCAGTTAAAAATTTAGTGCGTGACGAGTGGCACGCATATGTACTTAAAAAATAATTAACCGGAGGAAAATCAATGCTTGAATTTGAGCAGCTTAAGCTTCGCCTTACGGCAAACGAGCAGGAAATTAAAGACCTTAAGGATGCTATAGGCTACGGTAAGCTGAAAAGGGAAATCGAAGAGCTTGAACAAAAGGCTGCAGCTGACGGCTTTTGGGATGATGTTGACAACTCAAGGGCGGTTCTCCAAAAAACGGGAAAGCTTAAAAATACAGTTGAGGCTTATGATAAAACTGTTTCCTCTTATGAGGATTTACTTGTTTTGATAGAAATGGGAGATGAGGAGGAGGATATTTCGCTTGTGGAGGAAATATCCGATTCTATAGATAAGCTTGAAAAAGATCTTGCCTCTCAGCGGCTTGCAACGCTTTTAAACGGTCAGTATGACTCTAACAACGCAATACTTACCTTCCATGCCGGCGCAGGCGGCACAGAGGCTATGGACTGGGTTCAAATGCTGGTGCGTATGTATACCCGCTGGTCCGAACGCCACGGACTTTCGGTTAAGGTTCTCGACTTTCTTGACGGTGACGAGGCAGGGCTTAAAAGTGCGGTTATGCTGATAGAGGGCGATAACGCTTACGGATATCTTAAAAGCGAATCCGGCGTTCACAGGCTTGTTCGTGTTTCACCCTTCGATGCCTCCGGAAGAAGACATACCTCCTTTGCCTCGGTTGAGGTAATGCCTGAAATAGCAGACGATACCGATATTGAAATAAGGGATGAGGATATTAAAATGGATGTTTTCCGCTCCTCCGGTGCGGGCGGACAGCATATAAACAAAACCTCCTCCGCCGTAAGGCTTACTCATATTCCCACGGGAATAGTGGTTGCCTGCCAAAACGAACGCAGTCAGTTCCAAAACAGAGAGCAGGCTATGAAAATGCTCAAATCGAAGCTTCTTGAAATAAAGGAGAGAGAGCATTTGGAAAAAATCGAGGATATAAAGGGCGTTCAAAAGGAAATTGCTTGGGGCTCCCAGATAAGGTCGTATGTTTTTATGCCCTACACACTTGCCAAGGACCATAGAACAAGCTTTGAATCGGGAAATATAAATGCCGTTATGGACGGTGAGCTTGACGGATTTATAAATGCCTATTTAAAGGCCTCGTCTAAAAACGAGCTTATAAAATGACAGAGCTTTTAAGGATAAAAACGGTTGATATCGCAGAAAGCGAGTATTTAAAAGAATACAATCGTCTTTCGCAGCGCAATATAAAGCGACTTTCACGGATGCGGGCTGAGGATAAGCGCCGCTCACTTGCGGGACTTATTTTGCTTCGCCGCCTTATTAACAAGAATTTTAAAATAGATGATTATTCGTTTTCGTACAATGAAAACGGCAAGCCACTGCTTGATTTTTGCTATTTCAGCATTTCTCACAGCGGCGAATATTCCGTGTGTGTCGTTTCGGATGTCCCTGTGGGGGTTGATATTGAGCTTGTAAGACCGATTGCGATTAAAAACGACTACAGACTTTTTACTCTTGAGGAAATACAGTATGTGAATTCCGATGAGCAGCTTCATAACAACCGTTTTTTCGAGGTATGGACAAAAAAAGAGGCTTACATAAAAATGAACGGTCTGTCATTATCGCAGGGTGCCGGAGTAAATACCTTCAGGCTTAAGGAGGCTGCTTTCAAAACCGAATTTGAGGACGGTTATATGCAGTCGCTTTGCAAAAAGCACAAAAAACTGTAACTTATTTGTAACTTTTTTAAATAAGCACTTGAAAAAAGTATGATAATTGTGTAGAATATAAATAGTTATAATATATTTTAATAATATGGGGGAAGTGTTATTATGTCAAATCGCCTGTTTCAGGGAGTAATTCATCAAATGAAGGATGTTGTCGACAAGGTCTTCGGAGTTGTCGACGAGAATATGACAGTAATTGCCTGCAGTCAGCTCGGAAAGATAGGAGAACAGCTTTCTTCTGCACCGCCGGCATCGGGCGATTTATATACCTCTGACGGATATACCTTAAAGTCGCTCGGAGGCTCACAGACCTTTGAATACACGGTGTTTGTTGAGGGCGAGGATGTTATCGCTTCAAAGTATGCTGCCGTTTTGGCGGTATCCTTTTCTAACATCAAATTTTACTATGATGAGAAGTATGACAGGAGCAATTTCATAAAAAATATAATACTCGATAACATTCTTCCCGGCGATATTTATATAAAGGCAAGAGAGCTTTATTTTAACAGCGATGCTCTGAGAACCGTTATTCTTATTCGCTTGGTTGAGCCTAATGATGTTTCGGTTTATGATGTTCTTCAAAATCTTTTTCCCGATAAAACAAAGGATTTTGTAATAAATATCAATGAAACCGATATTGCTATCGTAAAGGAAACAAAGGCGGGAATAGAGTCAAAGCATATTGAAAATCTTGCGGCAACAATTGCCGATACTCTTTCGGGAGAGTTCTTTGTTCATGCGGTTATAGGCGTAGGAACAACAGTAGATAATCTTAAGGACCTTGCTTCCTCCTTTAAGGAGGCTCAGATAGCACTTGAGGTAGGTAAGGTTTTCGATACCGAAAAAACTATAGTTTCTTACGATAATCTCGGAATAGCAAGACTTATTTATCAGCTTCCCACCACCCTTTGTGAGACCTTCCTTCGTGAAATTTTTAAGAGGGGCTCTATAGACAGTCTCGATCAGGAAACCCTGTTTACTATTCAGCGCTTCTTCGAGAACAATCTTAATGTTTCCGAAACCTCGAGAAAGCTCTTTGTTCACCGTAACACTTTAGTTTACAGGCTTGAAAAAATCAAGAAAATAACGGGCCTTGATTTAAGAGAATTTGATCACGCTATTGTATTTAAGATAGCGCTTATGGTTAACAAATATCTTAAAAGCACACCGATTAAATACTGATTGATAACGGGAGATATAAGTTTAGATGCAACAGGAAATATTTGATATTTCCTCGGGCGCTGTGTATGACGACAGACCGGTTATTGAATTCAAGGGAGTTTCAAAAACCTATCTTACGGGGACTCATGCTCTTGAGGATGTTAATATCAGAATAAATAAGGGAGAATTCGTTTTTGTTGTAGGCTCATCGGGTGCGGGTAAAAGTACCTTTATGAAGCTTATAATGCGAGAAGAAAAGGCAAGCACCGGAGTTATTACGGTAAACGGCTTTGATTTAACTAAAATGCCGAGGCGTCAGGTTCCGATGCTCAGGCGTACAATGGGAATAGTTTTTCAGGATTTCAGGCTTATTCCCAAAATGAATGTATTTGATAATGTCGCCTTTGCAATGCATGTTGTAGGTGCATCGCAAAGACAGATACGAAGAGAGGTAACAAAGGCCCTGAGCAAGGTGGGTCTCGGCGAAAAGGCGAGATCTATGCCTATGGAGCTTTCGGGCGGTGAGCAGCAAAGGGTGGGCCTTGCCAGAGCGCTGGTGAATGCTCCCGAGCTTATAATTGCGGACGAGCCTACCGGAAATGTAGACCCGAATATGTCCTATGAAATCGTATCCTTACTTACCGAAATAAACAAAAGAGGAACAACCGTTTTGATGGTAACACACGACCATAATCTTGTTCGTGATTTCCAGCATCGTGTTATTATGCTCGATTCCGGAAAAATTGTTGCCGATAATGCTGCCGGAGGTATTTCACAGTGAAAATGAGAAGCTTTAAATACCTCATAAAAGAGGGCTTTGCGAACGCTTGGGCTAACAGACTTATGTCATTGGCCTCTATAGGCGTGCTTATAGCGTGTATGGTGGTTATCGGTCTTGCCGTTATGATATCGGAAAATGTTAATAAGGCAATGGGTAATCTCGAGCAGCAAAATGTAGTTATGGTTTATATGAAGGATTACAGCTGGGCACTTTACGGTGGCGGTAGTGCCGATGATACCGCCTCTTCCTCCGAGGAAGCTACCGAGGGTACCGCCGAAGAAGATCAGACTGCACAGGAGAATGAGGAAAGCACCGAGCAGGCAGATGAAAACGGAATTAAGCCCTCTGATTATGTTATCCACGATGAAAATGAAGCAAAGGCGCTTTGCAGTGAAATAGAAAAAATTGCGAATGTTAAATCGGTGGAATACATATCCGGTGACGACGGGCTTGAATCAATAAAGGAAAATATGCTTGAGGGTCAGGAGCAATACTTTTCGTTTTTAGACGATAAGTACGGCAATCCTCTTTCTGCCGCCGCCAAGGTTACTATGAAGGATATGTCGCAGTTTGACGATACCGTAAATCAAATAAAAAAGCTTGACGGTGTCGATACAATTCAATCTCAGGGTGACCTTGCCGATAAAATATCGGCTATTAAAAAGGGCGTTGGAATAGCAGGCTTTTGGATAATAGCCATTCTTATGGTAATATCGCTTGTAATAGTATCCAACACCATAAGAGTAACTATGTACAACAGAAAGCTTGAAATAAGCATTATGAAGGCTGTGGGAGCAACCGATACCTTTGTAAGAGTCCCCTTTGTTGTAGAGGGTATGCTTATAGGACTTATATCGGCATTTATATCCGAGGGTCTTCTTTATGCCTGCTACCGAATAGCATCCGAGGCAATTTCAAAGGCTCTCGGAACGGCCGATTTGGTGCTTTATAAGGATGTTGCGTGGTATTTACTGTTGATATTCGTCGGAATAGGTGTGTTTGCGGGCGTTCTCGGCAGTATAATAATGATAAGCAAGTACCTTCGTAAAGAGGGAAGCGAATTTGCGGCAATCTGATTT
>CAYLQF010000030.1:9499-14151 GCA_964385735.1 uncultured Ruminococcus sp.
ATTGCGAAAAACAAGGCTGAAATAGAAGCTAAAAATAAGGAAATAGAAGCCGACAAGCTCGAATTCAAAAAGCGTTTAAGGGCGATTTATATGAGCAATTCGGACAGCAGCGTTAAAATCCTGCTCGGTGCGGAAAGCTTTTCCGATTATTTGCAGCTGGCACAGCTTACCTCCTCCGTTTCCGCAAGAGATAAGGCAATTATGGAAGAAATAAAGGCTGCTATTGAGGTTCTTAACAAGAAAAACGAAGAAAATCAAAAGCTGCTTGAATCGCAGGTAAGCATAAGAGCTTCCATTCAGGCGCAGCAGGATCAGCTTGAAAGCGAGGAGGCTGAGGCCCAAGCGCTTTATAACAGCATAAATTCGACCAAGTCTCAGCAGGATAGCGAATTGGCGACGGTTAATGCCGCTATAAAAGCAAAGCAGGATGCTTTGAACAGTATGCAGCAGCATCTTGACAGTACATCGGGCTTTATAAATCCGAACACTAATCTTATGTGGCCGGTTCCTTATACAAGAAACATCTATTCCGGTTGGGGATACCGTTCGGGCGGCTTCCATTACGGTATAGATATTTCGGCAAGCGGAATTTACTTAAAGCCTGTATATGCTATAGCAGACGGCGAGATTTATCAAAGCTACAACAGCTGCTCTCATAAGAGCAGAACTCCGATATGCTCCTGCGGCAGCGGCTTTGGAAATCATGTAAGGATAGACCACGGCTGGATGACTATTAACGGTCAGCAGCAACGAATAGGTGCTATTTATGCACATATGGATTCAATAGTTGTTGCCTCCGGTAAGGTAAAGCAGGGACAATTACTCGGCTATGTCGGAACCACAGGCTCTTCAACAGGCTACCATCTGCATCTTTCGTTACTTGTTGGCGGTAAAAATACTCACTCGAATGCAGTAAATCCGACTCCGTATTTCTTCAGCTGATAGCTTATGAAAAAAGCTATTTTCAGAACAGTCTCCGTAATACTTCTCATTTTAAATATGCTTTTAATTTTTTCACTCTCGGCGCAGGAGGCTTCCGAAAGTGATGAATTAAGCGACGGCTTTACATATAAGGTGTTTTCGGCATTTTATCCGGAATTTAACGAAATGACAGAGTCGGAGCAGGCGCAGACTATAGCGGAGGTTTCTTTTCCGATTAGAAAAGCGGCACATTTTTCCATATACTGTCTGCTCGGCGTATTTTCTTTTATGACCTTTATCAGCTATACGAGCTTGAGCTTCGGAATAAGAGCGGTTATGTCGTTTCTGCTGTGTGTAATGTATGCATCAAGTGATGAAATTCATCAGCTTTTTGTTAAAGGCAGAAGCGGCGAGGCTCGTGATGTTATTATAGACAGTCTTGGAGCCTTGCTATCAATAGCTGTCCTTTCACTTATAACCCTTAAAACCGAAAAATTTAAGGAGGCTGCGGTAAAGATGAGAAAAAAGGATTTAGCAGAGCAAAATCGGTTGCTTTTCGAAAAAAACCGTGAACTGAATTCAAAAATTAACGAGCTACAAAATACTCTTCAAAGGAGAGAGGTCGAATTAAACGAGCTTAAAAGCACGCTTGTAAGCCAAGAGGATGCTTTTGCGGATAAAAGCTCGGTGGAGGATACCGTAAAGGCTCAGCCCGAAGAGGCAGCTGTTGCGGTAAAGGCAATAGGCAGAGTTGTAGTTTTATGTGCTTTGTATCTTAATAAGCTTTCCGAAGCATCCTATAGTGATAAAAAAGAGCTTATAAATCTTATTCTCGGCAAATGCGAAGCAGCTAAATCGGAGATTCTTTCGGTAGATAGTACAAACCTGTCCTCCGAGGAGGCGACCCGTGTTATGGAGGAAATATATAAGGACGCCGAGGAATACATGAAAAGCATTCTTGCGCAAACAGTTTAACTTCTGATGAAAATCTGAAAATTATTTGTTGACAACAGCGGATAAGAGTATTATAATGTTAGTCAGCTAACAATTATTGTTAGCTGACTAACATTTTCTTTCCTGTCAGGCGGTGATGTATTTGGAAGAAAAAAGGCATATAGGTTTTGAAATACGAAGTCTTAATAATATGCTTAAGCGCTCTATTGAAGCCCAAAGGCCGGATGAATTTGAAAAGGCTACCGGTTATCACGGCTGGGCTGTAAAGTATTTTGCGGATAATATTGATAAAAATATATATCAAAGAGATTTTGAAGAACGCTTTTCAATACGCCGTTCAACCGCAACAAAAATTCTCCAGCTTATGGAGAAAAACGGATTGATTGAAAGAAAAAGCGTTGAAAGTGATGCACGGCTTAAAAAAATTATTTTAACAAAAAAAGGGCTTGATATTCATAAAGCCGCTCTTTTAAATCTTGAAAATTTTGAAGGTAAGCTTATAAACGGAATAAGCAATGAAGAGCTTAGTGCGTTTTTTGAAACGATTGATAAAATAAAGAAGAATTTGGAGGAATAAAATGCTGAAAAAATTTCTGTCATGTATAAGGGAGTATAAGAAGGCAACCTTTTTAACTCTCAGTTTTATAATAGGGGAAGCACTGATAGAGTCGGTTATACCCTTTATAACCTCAAGCCTTGTCAATAAGGTTCAGGACGGTGAGCCGATAGCTGCGGTTCTTAAAACCGGCGCATTGCTTATATTTATGGCGGTTTTATCGCTTTGCTGCGGCGGTATTGCGGGATATACCTCCGCCAAGGCTTCTGCCGGATTTGCGAAAAATTTAAGACATGACCTTTTTTATAAGGTACAAAATTATTCGTTTTCCAATATAGATAAATTTTCCTCCTCATCGCTTGTAACCCGTATGACAACCGATGTTAACAATGTTCAGCTTGCTTATATGATGATAATAAGAACAGCGGTAAGGGCGCCGTTACTTCTTGTTTTTTCGATTATAATGGCTTATATTATGGGCGGAGCGCTTGCGACAAGCTTTGTTGTTATAATTCCGGTTCTCGCTTTTGGACTTATAATAATAAGCAGAAAGGCAATGCCCGCCTTCAGGAGCGTTTTCAAAAAGTACGACAGATTAAACGAATCCATAGAAGAAAATGTCCGTGGTATGCGTGTGGTAAAGGGCTTTTCGAGAGAGGAATACGAAAAGGAAAAATTCGGTACGGCTGCGGAAAATATAAGAAAGGATTTTACCTTTGCAGAGCGTATAGTCGCATT
The DNA here is from genome assembly GCA_964385735.1 of uncultured Ruminococcus sp. Taxonomy (GTDB): domain Bacteria; phylum Bacillota; class Clostridia; order Oscillospirales; family Acutalibacteraceae; genus UBA737. The sequence continues at coordinate 12,669 of CAYLQF010000030.1, forward strand.
TAATTCACCGCTTATGCAGGTGTGTGTTTATTTTAATCTTGTGTTTGTTCTGCTTGTCGGTTCAAAGCTTATTATAGAATCCGGCGGCTTGACAATAAATGTCGGTGAAATATCCGCTATGCTTACTTACGGCTTTCAAATCCTTGTTCAGCTTATGATGCTTTCAATGATATATGTTATGATAACAATGTCTGCCGAATCAATGAAGCGAATAGTCGAGGTGCTTGATGAGGTGCCGTCGATATCAACCCCTGAAAATGCCGTAATGTCTGTAGACAACGGTTCGGTTGATTTTGAAAATGTAAGCTTTAAGTATTCACAAAAAGGTAAAAAATATGCTTTAAGTGATATAAATCTGCATATAGAATCCGGTATGACGGTTGGTATTATAGGCGGTACAGGTTCAAGCAAATCCTCTCTTATTCAGCTTATACCCAGACTTTACGATGTCAGCTGCGGCAGCGTTAAGGTCGGCGGAACAGATGTAAGGAGCTACGATATCGAGGCGCTTAGAAATGCCGTTGCCGTGGTGCTGCAGAAGAACACCCTATTTTCCGGCACCATAAAAGAGAATCTGCGGTGGGGTAATGCTAATGCTACCGACGAACAGATAGCAGAGGCCTGCAGGCTTGCAAGGGCTGACGATTTTATTGAGAGCTTCCCCGATAAATACGATACCTATATTGAGCAGGGCGGCACCAATGTTTCCGGCGGTCAAAAGCAAAGGCTTTGTATAGCCCGTGCGCTTCTTAAAAATCCGAAAATTTTAATTTTAGATGATTCAACGAGTGCGGTCGATACAAAAACAGATATGCTTATAAGGATGGGACTTAAAGCCTTTATACCGGATACAACTAAGATTATAATAGCACAGCGTATATCCTCGGTTGAGGAAGCCGATATGATTATTGTTATGGATAACGGCGGCATAAGTGATGTGGGCACTCATACCGAGCTGCTTGGTCGTTCCGCAATATACCGTGAGGTATATGAACAGCAAACAAACGGAGGTAAGGAAAATGAACAGTAAAAACAACCTTCGTAAGGCACCGCCGGCCGCAGGCAGAAAGGTTGATATGGGCGCCTTAAAAAGAATAATTAAGCTGCTTTTCAGCTCTTATCCGTGTTTGGCTCCGATAACGGTTTTTTGTATAGCTTTTTCCGCTGCCGTTTCTTCTATACCCTCGATATTCACTCAAAAGGTTCTTAAGGTTATAACCGATACGCTTGATTCAAAGGGAAGCTGGGCAGAGGCCAAGGAACAGATAATACCCCTTATGGTAATTCTTGTTGTTCTTTATGTACTCTCCATTGCTTTTTTAACGGCGTACAGTCAGCTTATGGCTTATATAACACAGGGCTTTCTTTGTAAGCTCCGTCGCAAGATGTTTGACGGTATGCAAAATCTCCCCATAAAGTATTTTGATACACATAAGCACGGCGATATTATGAGCTACTACACGAACGATATAGATACTCTCCG
>CAYLQF010000031.1:0-14092 GCA_964385735.1 uncultured Ruminococcus sp.
CATAGGTGAGGAAAATTCAATAAAAAGTCCTGATAAAAACAGTAGACTCAGTTGCAATATGAAAACGGAAAAATGTGTCGAAGGGATAAAATTTATCTTCAAGGTTTGCGATAATGATATTTTAATGAGCCCGGTGGATGAATACAATACAGCATCAAGTGACGGCGTTCATTTAGTACTGTTTAGTCCTACTCCTTATTTCTATAAAAGCATTTTTTTCTTTCCTAAGGGAGAAAATGACGGTAAGATATATGTTAAGGTATGCGATGTTTTATCTGAGCCGTATTTGCTGAAGCAAGATATTATTTCTGCGGATTTCGGCTTAACCGATGACGGATATGTTATCACAGCCTTGCTGACATCGGAATTTTTAAAAAGCGGAAATATTGAGAACGAGATTTACTTTAATTATATGATTTCGGATTGTGATACTCATACGAGGCAAAGAAGAGAAACCTTGTTGCCAATGGACAGCGTTGAAAGCTGGTATGACCCGTCATACTTTATTAAATTAACTCTTTAACAAACCTCAAGCTGCTGTTATCGTTTTTCCTACTATGCATAATTTAAAGCTCCGCAGAATACTATTTAATAAAAAAAGAATGTGGAGTGTGCACGGTATGGAACAAAAGAGCATAAAAACGCAGGTATTTACCAAAGAAAAAATTTTCAGCAGCTCGGCAGAGCAGCCTATAGATGTTGATTTTTCCCTGCCGGATTACTATCCCGATATAAATAAAATCATTAAGTGCAGGGCGGTGCCGAGAATCTCGGCTAAAGGAATCAGCGGAAGAAGCATAAATATCGACGGAACCGTTACGGTTACGGTTATTTATTGTGATGAAAACGGCAGAATATGCTCCTATGAATATCAGTATCCCTTCCAAAAGAATTTTGAAAGTGATACCGATACGGAAAATGCGGTTTTAAATGCAAATGTAAGGTGCGAATACATAAATTGCAGGGCGGTAACCAACAGAAAAATCGATATTCACGGTGCTTGCGGTATATATGTCTCGCTTATTATGCGCAAGGGCTGCGAGGTTATATCGGATATAGACGATCCCGATATTGAGCTTTTAAGGGGTGCTGCCCCCGCAACATCGCCTGTGGGCTGTGCGGAAAAATATCTTATGATGGATGAGGAAATAGACCTCGGAGAGAATCAACAGCCCGTAAGCTCGGTTGTAAGATACGATGCTCAAGCGTTTTTAAAGGAAACAAAAATACTTGTCGGTAAGGCGGTGGTAAAGGGCGAGCTTGCGGTAACGGCACTTTGCTGTACCTCCGAGGGAGCTCTACAGACCGTTCGCTCAACGATACCCTTCAGCCAAATTGTTGAAATTGAGAGCTTAAGCGAAGAATGTATTGTCGATACCTGTGTGCAAATATCCTATCTTGAAATAACGGTTAAGCCTACCGATTCCGGAGAGGGTCGCTGCCTTAAGGTGGACAGCAAGCTTCTTATACGCTGCGAAAGCTCCTGTGACAATGATGTGCCCGTCATATTTGATGCATACTCAAAAAAATATGAGTGTACAGTTGAAAAGCAAAGCGTGCTTTTTGAAAAGCTCTGCAAAAGCATCAGCGAGAGCTTCGTTTGCAAGAAAAATATAGAGCTTCAGGGTGAAGGCGTTTCATCGGTTGCAGATATGTGGTGCGAGGTTAAGCCTTCAAGCTGCTCTGCACTTGACGGTAGAGTGTCTGTAAGCGGTACGGTTACTGTTACAATAATAGCCTATGATACGGATGATATGCCTTTTTTGTGCGAAAAGCCGATTGATTTTGAATACACTCTAAATATCGATGAAAAGGGCGAAATAAAATTCAATCCGTCTATAACTGTTGCTTCTTCAAGCTATACACTTACCGGTGCAGACAGCGCAGAAGTAAGAATAGAGCTTAATATCTCTGGAGCCTTGTGCAGATGCGAGACGGTATCTGTGGTAACAGGTATAAAAAGTGACTGTGAAAAGCCTATAGAAAGAAAAAATCGGTCTGCAATGACAATCTATTTTGCGCAAAGCGGGGAAAGGGTATGGGATATTGCTCATCGCTATGGTGCGAGCATAGGACAGATAAGGCAGATAAACGATATTCAGGGTGAAACGCTTTTAAATGACAGAATGATACTTGTTCCTATGAACTGAAAATAGCGGAAGAACCGTAAAATCGGCTCTTCCGCTATTTTTTACTTGATATAATATGTCGGTGGGAGTATAATAATACGGTATTATATTCATCTTTATAGTTTGTTCATAAAATGTATAAAGTTGTTTGATAATATTATATGCAGAATAATCTGACTTGGAGGAAAAACTAATGATAGAAGTTACCGGACTGAGCAAAAGGTACGGTTCTCATCTTGCTGTTGATAATGTGAGCTTTTCAATAGACAAGGGAGAAATAGTCGGTTTTCTCGGGCCTAACGGTGCGGGAAAATCAACAATAATGAATATTATCACGGGATATCTTTCTATGACCTGCGGCAGCGTTACCGTGGATGGCTTCAATATAATGGACAATCCCGAGGATGCTAAAAAAAGAATAGGCTATTTGCCCGAAATACCGCCCCTTTATACCGATATGAAGGTAAGGGAATATCTTGAGTTTGTTTACGACCTGAAAAAGGTTAGGTTCCCCAAAAAGCCGCACATAAATGAGATTATGCGACTTGTAAGAATCGATACGGTTCAGAACAGGCTTATTAAAAATCTTTCAAAGGGATATAAGCAAAGGGTCGGCTTCGCTCAGGCTCTTATAGGAAATCCCGATGTTCTTATACTCGATGAGCCTACGGTTGGCTTGGACCCAAAGCAGATAATAGAAATAAGAAATCTGATTTCAAAGCTCGGAAAGAACCATACCATTATTCTTTCCTCACATATTTTAACCGAAATTCAGGCTGTTTGTAAAAGGGTTATAATAATCAATAGGGGTCAAATTATTGCCGATGATACGCCCGATAGCCTTTCCGAAAAGCTTTCCGAAAATCATTCTGTAATTGCGAGAATTATATGCGATGAAGCGGAAATGCTGAAGGCTCTTTCGTCGGTAAAGGGTGTTGAAAGTGTTGTAAGCCTCGGTAAATCGGAAAGAGGCTCTGTGGATTTCAGTATAACTCCGAAGCAGGGCTTTGATATAAGAGAGGATGTATTCAAGCGTGTTGTAGAAAGAGGGAAAACCCTGCTTTCATTTTCCGCAAATGCCCTTTCTCTTGAACAGATATTCCTTCGCCTTACCGAAGCAGGGGACAATAAAAAGGCAAGAGAAATGTTGGGCTACAATACAGCTGAAAAACAAAAAGCCGAAGAGGAGGAGCAGCAATAATGCGTGCAATACTTAAAAGAGAATTTAAATCATATTTTCAAACGCCTGTAGGCTATATAGTGCTTGCGGCATATTTCTTTTTTCTTTCAATGTTTTTCGGCTATTATTATAGCTATGGCTCGCCAGATATACAAAATATTCTTATAGGCGCTATGTCTATTGTTGTTGTGTTCAGCATTCCGATTCTCACTATGCGACTTATGAGTGAGGACCGCCGCCAGAAAACCGATCAGGCCCTGCTTACGGCACCTGTCAGGCTGTCCTCGGTAGTTTTAGGTAAATTTTTTGCTGCCTTTTTACTTTACGCTCTTTGCTTTTCGCCGACGGTTATATTCGAATTTATTATTAAATCGAAGGTAGATGTAAGCCTTTTCAAGTATCTCTATGCTCTTCTCGGAGTATTTCTTTTGGGAGCGGCACTTATTGCAATAGGTCAGTTTGTATCCTCATTAACCGAAAGTCCGGCTATTTCCGCTATACTGACCCTCGTTATAAACATCATTGTTCTTTATATGAGCAGCTTCGCATCTATTATAAATGTTTCGTGGCTTTCGAATCTTGCCGAAAAAATGGCATTTATTTCCGCATCCGAAAGCTTTGCAAACGAAACTCTTTCGATTCCCGATATAGTTTATTTCTTAAGCATAACAGCGGTATTCCTTTTCCTTTCCGTTCGTTCGCTTGAGAAAAGAAGATGGGCTTAAAGGAGGCTTTTAAAAATGGATGATAATAAAACAAAATTAAACGGCGAAGAAGCTTCAAATCAGCCCAAGGTTAAAAAGCTTAAAAATAAGCTGGCACTTAAAAAAGGCACATATTCTGTAGTTGTTACGGCACTTGTTATTGTTGCCGCAATAGTTGTTAATGTGCTTTGCTCGGCGTTGTCCGAAAGAATAAACCTTGAATTTGATATGACCGAGGAGAAGGTTAATTCCATTAACGAGGAAAACATAGAATATCTCAAGTCTATCGATAAGGATGTTCAGATAACCGTATGTGCCGCAGAGGACGATTACTCCGATTGGATGAGCTATTATGCTCAAGGCTACGGTGTTTACTCGGTCGATCCCGAATATTTCGATCAAACCGTAACGCTCATAAATAAGTATTATAAATACAACAATAAGCTCAATGTTACCTTTATGGATACACAGTCTTCGGAATTTTCTTCGATTTCCTCGAAATATTCCGGCCTTAGCTTATCCTACGGTGATATTATAGTTACATCAAAAAAGGATAATTCCGATGAGGAACGGGTAAAGAGGATCGGATTTGAGGATATTTATGAAATCTCGGATTCCTCCGGCTCGGGATATTACTATACCGTAACCGCCAATAAGCTTGAAACTGCTCTTACCGGAGCCATAACCTATGTTGTAAGCGGTCAGCAAAAGAAGGCAGCGCTTATAACAGGCCATTCAAGCTCTGATAATACCTCGGCTTATATAGAGCTTTTAAAATCAAATAACTATGAAATAGAAACCATTTCGAATGCACTCGTTACTTCAATACCATCTGATTGCAATATTGTAGTTATCGCTTCTGCAAATTATGATTTTATGGAATCTGAGCTGAGTGTAATTTCGGAATTCCTTGAAAACGGCGGCAAGCTTTCTAAAGGCCTTGTTTTCTTCGGTGATGCTTCCTGCCCCTCACTTCCCAATCTCTATGATTTTCTTGCAAGCTGGGGTATAAACTGCGGTGAGGGTATATTGTTTGAAACAGATGATAATTACCGTAATGCAACTCAGGATCCCACAGCCCTTTTCCTTTATTCCGACGAAGCTGCCGGTATTGACGGTATAGGCTTGTCTGTTGCAGGCTATAATATTCCGATAACCACCTCTGAGCCGGAGGATGAATCGATAGAGACTACAGCTGTTATGGTAACTACCGATACCGTTGTTAAAGCTCCTGTAGGTGCTACAAGCGACTGGGAGGATCCGAATGCGGAAAAAGGTCAGTTCGTTTCGGTTGCCAAATCGGAAAAGGTTGCTTATGATGATAATGTGCAGAAGATTAAAAGCTATGTAATAGCCTTCTCAAGTGTTCAGTATATTCAGTCTGATTGGGCACAGTATAGCCGTCTTTATAATCAGGATACCGTACTTGCCTGCACCGAGCTTGCCTCCTGCGTAACCGAACCCGGAGTAAAATTCACCTCTAAGGTTATAACAGATACAAGCTTTTCCGATACGGTTACGGAATCGGGGAAGAGAACAATAAGAATTCTTTTTGAAACTCTTCTTCCGCTTTCGGTGCTTGCTGTGGGTATAACAGTATATATCAGGAGAAGGAACGCCCAATGAGTGATATTTCAAACGAAAAAGCAGCTGCTGCAGAAGAATTGCTTGAAAACGAAGAATCAACAATCTTCTCCGCACCTGCCGAGCATAATAAAAAAAGGAGAAATATTTCGCCGAAGAAAAAAACAATCTTAAAGCTTATTTCGGTTGTTTTATCGGTTTCGGTGCTTGTTGGCGGACTTTTTGCCGTTATTAAATTCATTCCCGAAAAAACAGATGGTGATACCGATTATAATCTTACTACCTCTGTTTCTGTGCTTTCAATTGATGTAAGCTCCGTTTCGGAGGTTACAATCACAAATCAAAACGGTACATTCAGACTGTATTCCTCAACAGTGGAAACAGACGGTGAGGAAAGCTCTGTTTGGTGTCTTGACGGTGTTGATTCCTCACTTACAAGCAGCACGCTCATATCGAATATTGCTTCAAATGCAACCTCGATTACCGCTGTCAGAGATATTGAGAAGACCGATCGTCCTATAAGCGATTTCGGTCTCGATTCTCCCGTAAGCTCTGCTCAGGTCAGCTTTAAGGACGGCTCCGAGGGCTACAGTGTTATGCTCGGCAATCGCTCTCCCGATAATACGGGAACATATCTTAAGCTTTCAAATAAGGATAATATATATATTGTTGATGACAGTGTTGCGGAGTATTTCGAATTTGAGGCGCTTGACCTTGCAGACGACAGCTCCTTTGAAGCCGCTGCCTTTACCGGTGATATATCCGATTATACCGGTTCAAGCGGCTCGATAGAAACCTTCGACGAAATGACCGTTTCAGGTAAAAATTTCCCGAGAACCGTAACGATAGTACCGAATACCAATGAAAATCTTTCTTCGGTTGCCAAGTTTGTAATATCTACACCGTATGAAAGGCACGCCGCCAATGTTGATAATTTGCTTTCAATGTTCACCTCCGGCATTTCGGTTTCCGGCGCTTACAGCTTTGATGTAACACCCGAGTCGCTCAAAAAATTCGGTCTTGACGATCCGGAGGTTATAGTTAAAATGACCCTTGCCGGTCAAACAAAGATTTACAAAATATCAAAGGTTGACGACGATTACTGTGCGGTTATTAACGAGGAAAGTAAGCTTATCAAAAAGGTGTATGCTTCCTCTGTGCCGGTATCGGGATATTCCGAAGAAAGCTTCTACAACGATTGGGTTTGTATGGAGGTTATAAGCGAGCTTTCCGACTTCACTCTTACAACCTCAAATACAACCTATAGCTTCGGTATTGAATACGATAAGGAGGCAGACCCGCAGTATACTGTTACTCATAACGGAAAAAAGCTCACTGCTTCTTATTTTCAGGATTTTTACGGCGAGTTTGTTTCTATAAAGTGTACGGATTTTACAATACGGGATATTTCCGGCGAGCCTGCGGCAACCGTAACCTTAACATATTCTGCCGACGGTTCAAAAAAGACCTATGCATTTTATAAGGTCAGCGAAACCAAGTATCAGTACACATATAACGGTGTCAATATGGGCAGTATTTCTTCTGTATCATATAATAAAATGATAAAGAATATTAAGATTGTTTCGCAAAACAAATCAATTGAAGGATAAAGCTGTCAAAATTCAGCTTGCTTTTTCCAAGGGAATTCTATTTCAAAATCAAGAATTCTTAAGCCTTCGGATGTAACTCCGAAGGCTTTTTTATATTCTCCGAAGGCAATTTGAACGGTGCTTTCGTAGGCCTTGGAAATACCGATAACTGCTATGAGTATGCAGACTGTAATTGTAAGCGTTAATGCAAAGGCTCTGAAAAATTTTATCTTATTATCCTTGTTATTCATATTTCATCAAGCAGAGCACAAAGACTGTTTGAAAGCAGCTCTGCCGAATATTTTACCTCCTCAAGAGAATTTGCATCGGTTCCTGTTTCTATCAGCATAGATCCTGTTGAAAGACTCTCGTTGTAATTTCTTGGCATTAGGCTGAGCGATCTTGCAAGGGTCGGATACATACCTTCGAGCTTTTCCTGAAGCCTTATCGCAAGCTTTAAATTTTCTTTCCAATTCGGAAAATTTTTAACTGTGCCGCTCTGTGAGCCCATTACTATCATAATCTGAGCCGCCTTTTTACCGTTTATTTGCGATGTCACCTTAACCTTGTCTGTGTCAGACGAGGATATTGCATCACGGTGCATATCGATAACTATTTTTATGCTTGGATATTTTTTTAAGTATTCCGTTATTGTTTTTGCCGCCCGTGAATAGCTTTCGTTATAGGAGGGGTAATCGTGAAGAGTTTTATCGTGTATAACACCGTAGCCCGCCGAGGTAAGCCTTGCTGTAACTATCTCACCGAGTGCCACCATATTTATACTGTTGTCGGTAGAACGGGCTTTGTCCGAATCTGTATAATAATCCCTTGCGGTGTCTAAAAAGGATTCTGTGGCGTGTGTGTGCAGAATAAGAATACAGGGGTCGGTTCCTTTTTTAACAGTAAAATTCAGCGGTTCCTCAAGTAGCTGCTTTATATCTATTTTCAAATCGGTGCTATTTTTAAGATAAATGTTTTTGTACGAGGTATTTGCCGTATATGGGGATATGAATTTTTCAATAACCCTTCCGACTACCTTTGACGATGTTGAGGCTTCAACAGCTACAGAGCTGTTCTCAGAAGACAGACTGCTTTCTGCCGAGTTCTCGGATTTTGAAAAAGGCTCCGGCTTACAGCCCTCGTTGTATATTTGCGGCAATGCCGAAGCGGCTGTGGGTAAGGAGCTGTTATAGCTTATTTTACCGCTGAGCAGATTAAATATGCTGTAAAATATTATTGCGGTACATAAAACTCCCGATATAGCTATTCTGAATTTTGCTCCGCCGTCATTCAAAAAACTCACCTGCTTTGTTAAAGCTTATGAATAAGCGTGAGCCTTTATGATAGTGCTGCTATTATTTCCTCGCTTATATGGGGCTGCATAAAAATATTCAAGGCACCGGCTATAAGCTCCGAGGCTTTGGTTATGAGAATATCGATATCCTTCGGAGTTACCATCATATCTGGGGTGGGAGAGTCGGTTACCGTGGGCACTCCTATTGCTATAACGGGAACGCCGAGAGTTTTTAAGCTTAGCTCTTTTCTTGAATTGTTAACGCCGGAGCCAGGCGATATTCCGCTGTTACACATTTGAATTGTTCTGCAAAGGTTATCGGTGCTGCTTGCGGCAAGTGCATCAATTGCGATAACCGCCGACGGTCTCGTAAGCCTTACTGCCGCCGCAATGCTCTCGCAGGTTTCTATTCCCGTTTTACCTACAACACCGGGTGTAATCGAAGATACGCTTTTTAAGCCTGTAAGTCCGAGCTTGTTTTTCAGCTCCGAGCTTATATGCCTTGTGGCGATTATTCTTCTTGCGGTTTCGGGGCCTAAGGCATCGGGGGTGATGTCCGAATTGCCAAGCCCCACTATCATAATGCTTTCTCGGCAGTCTTTCGGTAAAAGAGCATCAAGTGCAGATATCAATGCCTTTTTAATGCCGTTTACATCGGTAACTGTGTCAAGACTTTGAAATTTAAGTGTATAATAGCAGCCTTTTGGCTTTGAAAGCTTTTTTTCAAGCGCATTAGAGCTTATAACTGTTTTTATAACCCTGCAGCCGTCGATTTCATATTCAAGGCTGTTTTTGTTTTGAGCATCACATTCGCTTATAAGATCGGTTCGCAGTCCCATAAAATCAAAATCACCGCCCTCAAAATTATTTTAAACGGTTTTTTCGCAAATATTAAAAATCAAAGGCAAAGCCCTGAGTATTGGCTTTGCCTTTGATTTTTAACAAATTATTTTTTACAGATTTCTTTTATACGGTGTATTAGGTTTTCTGAAAGCGCATTTTCATCAATTCTGTATCCCCAATTTCCCCTTGGCACACCGGGTATATTCATCCTTGCCGAGGAATCCTCCATAAGCCAATCCTGTATCGGTATTATAACTGCTTTTGAGTTTGACATAAGAGCCGCCTTTATAAAATTAAGCGGCACCGGTAGGGCGGGTGAGCTCGGAAAAAGCAAATCTGCCCGCATTTGCTCGTATTCATTCGCATTTATATACCAGCCGAGTGAGGTGTCATTGTCGTGAGTTCCTGTGTAACAAACGCAATTGCCGTCATAATTTATCGGAAGATGCTCGTTATCATCCCCACCGGAAAAAGCGAACTGCATAACCTTCATATTCGGAAAGCCTGTTGCTTTAATGAGCTTTTCAACCTTCGGCGAATAACATCCAAGGTCTTCAGCTATAATATTCATACCGGAAATCTCGTCGGTTACTAAGCTCCAAAAGTCGATATCGGGCCCGTCAAACCATTCACCGTTAATTGCCGTTTCCGAGCCGTATGGAACAGCGTAATAATCGGCAAAGGCTCTGAAGTGGTCTATTCTTATAACATCAAACATAAGCCTGCAATGTCTTATCCTATTTTTCCACCATTTGTATTCGTCGGTTCTCATCTGTTGCCAGTTGTATATAGGATTTCCCCATAGCTGACCTGTCTGAGAAAACATATCGGGCGGAACTCCGGCTACAAGCTTTGGAGCCATATCCTCGTTTAAAAGGAAGTTTTTCGGCGAGGTCCAAACCTCTGCGCTGTCAAGCGAAATATAAATCGGAATATCTCCTATCAGTGCAATGCCGTTTTTAACGGCATATTGTCTGAGACGGTAAAACTGAGAATAAAAGAGGTACTGAGAGATTATATAAAAGCTGATGCGCTCACTGTTGTTACGCTTAAATGCTTCAAGTGCTTCCGGCTTACGCAGTCGCAGGTCACGGTCGATACCGTGCAGGCTATCGGTGTTATAGTAATCGAGTGCAGCCGAAAAAACAGCATAATCCTCCAGCCAAAGTGCATTGTCCCTTAAAAAAATTTTAAAATCCTCTGAATTAACATCAAAGCCCTCTGTTGCCTTTTTTATAATCGGAAGCTTAAAGGCTCTTACCCTGTCAAAATCCACTCTTTTTCCCTTAATAAAGGGGTCATCGGGTATATCGGAGCTTTGAAGCAGCCCCTCGCTTACCAGCGTATCCAAATCTATATAAAGGATTTCTCCTGCATAGCATGAGGAGGATTTATAGGGAGAGTTGCCCTCCCCTAAGGGTACAAGCGGCAATAGCTGCCAGTATTTTTGCTCGGATTTTTTAAGAAAATCAATAAATTCATAAGCCTCTTTCCCGAAAGCACCTATCCCGTAAGGGGAGGGAAGAGATGAAATGTGCAAAAGTATTCCGCTGTTTGTTTTACTATCCCTTGACAGCACCTGCCGCAACTCCCTTGATAATATATTTTTGGCAGGACAGATAAAAAATTATAACCGGTATAATTGCAAGAACAAGCATCGCCATAAGCGCTCCCATATCAATAGAACCGTATCCGCCCTTAAGGTACTGAACGGCAATGGGAATTGTCTTATAATCGCTGCCTATAACAAGATAAGGCAGCAGATAGTCGTTCCATATCCACATAGTGTTCAGTATCGCAACCGTTATCGAAGTGGGCTTTAAAATCGGAAAAACAACCCTCCAAAAGGTTTGAAGGGGATTGCAGCCGTCAATCGTTGCGGCCTCCTCTATTCCGACCGGAACCGATTTGATAAAACCGCTGAACATAAATACCGAAAGTCCGGCTCCGAACCCTAAATATATTATTATAATACCTATGGGATTGTCAAGACCCAAAATATTTGCTATTTTCGACATTGTAAACATTACCATTTGAAAGGGTACAATCATCGAGGAAATAAACAAGTAATACATAACCGAGCTCAGTCTGCTTTTAACCCTTATAAGTGCCCATGCAGTCATAGAGGTGAAAACAACTATTGCGATAACCGAAAAAATTGTTATGAAAGCAGACCACATAAAGGCTGTGAAAAATCCGGTATTCGAAATCCCGAGCGTATAGTTTTCAAGACCTGCAAAGGTTTCTATATCAGGCAATACAAAGGGAGTTTGACTTATCGAAAATTTTGTTTTAAAGGAATTTATTAAAACTATAAAAATCGGCGCTGCAAATATAGTGGCGATGATACAAAGCAATATGAGCATAAGTGCGTTAAATATTTTTTCTTTCATCAGCCTTCCACCTCTTTCGAGCGGGTAAGATAAAGCTGTAAAAGAGCTATAGAAGCGACTATAAGTGAAAAAATAACCGCCTTGGCTTGACCTACTCCCTCAAAGCCTATTCTGCCGTAAAAGGTTTTGAAAATATCAAGCGCAACCATTTGCGTTCTATCCGAGGGGGCTCCGGCTGTAAGTGCAAGATTTTGGTCGAATAGCTTAAATGAATTTGTTATAGTTAAAAAAAGGCAAATCGTAATAGAGGGCATAACCGACGGTATAGTTATATTAAAGAGGATTTTCATTTTTCCTGCTCCGTCAACCCTTGCGGCTTCAATAAGCTCTGTGGGAACATTTTGTATACCGGCAATATAAATTATCATCATATAACCTATCATTTGCCAATTCATTAAAATTACAAGTCCCCAAAAGCCGTAAACGGGGCTTGATGTTACCGACACCTGATATTTATACAGCACACCGTTAATTATAAGCTGCCATATATATCCGAGGACTATACCCCCTATAAGATTAGGCATAAAGAAAACGGTTCTGAATATATTTGTTCCTTTAATACCTCTTGTAAGCAGCAGTGCGAGTAAAAACGCCGCAAGATTTATTGTAATAACCGAAACTGCCGCAAAGCGTACAGTAAACCACAAGGAATTTAAAAACTTACCGCTTTCGGTAAAAGCAAGCCTGTAGTTTTCAAGCCCGACAAAAACGGCATCCGCAACAGTTCTGAAGCTGCAAAACGAAAGATACAGACCTAAAATAAGAGGTATCAAAAATACTGCGGTAAAGGCAATGAAGGTCGGCAGGGTAAAAACCGGAAACCAACGCCTTAAGGTTTTATTCATTACTTTCTTTCACTCTTCCATTTATCCTTTACCTTATCCGCAACCTTTTTCCACTCTCCGTCTCCTTGCACATAGTCAAGTAAACCGCTTCCGACCTCAAGCTTAAAGCTTTCGCTCGGAAAGGAGGTGAATATCCACGGAACCGTTTCAAGCTCTTCATCACGCATATATCTTACAACCTCTTTTGCAAGCGGATCATCCGGTAGCTCATTTTCGGAAAATGTGCTGAAGGGTGTTATAAAATTAAGCTTATCGGTAACATATTTTTTACCTGTTTCGCTTGAAAAAAGCCAATCTAAAAAGTCAAGCGAAGCTTTTTTGCTTTCTTCTGATACCTTGCTGTTTACCGCAATATAGTTTTCCGTTCCTATACAAAGACCCTGCTTTTCCTCTCCGTCAATGCCTGTATACATCGGAAGAAACTTTATTTTATCCGATTTAACCTTGTTGCCGCTAACTTTGGATATTTGTCCCCAAGCCCAATTGCCGTTTTGAACCATAGCCGCCTTGCCGAGGGCAAATTCTGCCATAGAGTCGTCGGTTGATTTTGAACCGAGCAATTTTTTATCTGTTACTGAATTGTTTACATAAAGATCAAACAGGCTTTGATAATTATCTGAATATCTAAAGGCAATTTCTTTCGAATTAAGACCTGCTATCGTCGGGTCGGAATAGTCCTCGCTGTCCCTGAATTCATAGTAAAGGGGAACATTTAAAAGATGTGTCTGCCAACGCCAGTCCTCTCCTGAGGAAAGAGAGGTAGAGGCAAAAACTCCGTCTATATCAAGCTCTTTTTTCTTTGAGGTCATATCTTCAACAATTGTTTTAAGCTCTTTGAAATTTTTAACCTCGCTCATAGAAGAAAGAGTGCTTTTCCTGTTTTTAAGTGCAAAATATTTGTCGGTTATTTCTTCGTTGTATATTATTCCGTAGCCCTCTACAACATAAGCCAACGCATAAACACCCTCACCGTCATCTCCCGTTATTGCGAGGCTTTTATCCGAAAGATATGAATACAGCTTAGAGGCTTCAATATTTTCGCAGTAATCCTTCCAGGATTCATAGCCTATCGGACCGTTTACCTGAAAAATAGTAGGCGGATTCGACTTTGCGATTTCCGATTTTAAGGTTTGCTCATAGGTGTTTGCCGCCGCTGTTACAACCTTAACCTTAACGCCGGTTTCTTTTTCGTATTCCGTTGCTATTTCATCATAGATTGAAGCGGCTTCGGGCTTAAAGTTCAGAAAATAAACCGAGGCGGATTTTTTATCGCCGCATCCGGCAACAAAAAATGCCATAAATAATATAGTTGTCGCCGTCAGCAAAGAAATAAGCTTTTTTTGCATAATAGTAACCTCCGAAAAATAATTTCGTTACTATGTTTCCGCAAAATCAAAGAAAAATACTAAAATTGCGATTTTTTGCAAATTAAGTCTTGACTTTATTGCTCGAATATGGTATATTATTCAGGCGTTCAAAATGCTGGTGTAGCTCAGTTGGTAGAGCAGCTGATTTGTAATCAGCAGGTCGG
>CAYLQF010000032.1:0-13859 GCA_964385735.1 uncultured Ruminococcus sp.
AGAGCATGAGATGCAACACAGCGTGCCGAAACATGGAACACGCAAGGAAGCAGCTCGCCTGCAATCTTATACATATTGGGGATCATAAGAAGAAGTCCCTGAGAAGCGGTAAAGGTGGTTGTAAGAGCACCGGCTGCAAGTGAACCGTGAACAGTTCCCGCAGCACCTGCTTCGGACTGCATTTCGGCTACCCTTACGGTTGTGCCGAAGATGTTTTTAAGACCCTGTGCGGACCACTGATCAACATAGTCTGCCATAGGGCTGGACGGGGTAATCGGATATATTCCGGCCACCTCGGTAAACGCATAAGCAACATGAGCCGCAGCGTTATTACCGTCCATAGTCTTGAATTTCCTGGCCATTGAAAATTCCTCCTAAAAGTTTTATGTGAGATATACTTTTTCAAAAACAATCTCATACAGATATATAATAACACTTTTTGTCCGCTATGTAAAGTAAGAAATTTAAGGATTTTAAAGTATTTTTTTAGAAGCAATCGGTTTTAGTGCAAAGCGGTGTATTCGGTATAAAACCGAGCACACCGCTTTTATAATTGCCGTTTTTGCAATAAAGCTTCAATATAAATCCTTTAAAGATCATTAAACTGTTATGTTAACAGTTTTTTCCTTATCGTCAAACGGTATGAAAACCTTTTTGTTTTGAGTAACGGTAATATTATAGGTTACGCCTCTGAATACCCTTGTTATCCTTGCGGGCAGCATTTCTTCGGTAAGGCAGGGGCTTATCTCAAGACCGTCCCATTTAGCCTTAACACCGAGCATATACTGGGTAACAGCAATATACATCCACGAAGCCGTACCGGAAAGCCATGATACATTGGCAAGTCCGAAGCGCAAGCTTTCAGGACCGAAAATATTTGAAGAATATACATAAGGCTCTGCCTTATATCTCCATTCGCCCACCTTGTCCTGTGCCACCATAGGAAGCAGCTGGTGATAATATTTATAGGCATTTTCGGCTCTGCCAAGCATACATTCGGCTATAATTGCCCATGTATTTGCATGGCAGAAGATGCTGCCGTTTTCACTGCAGCCCTTATTATCATAGGTAAGCGGATCTTCCTTAGAGGGATATTCGTACATAGCCGGATGAAGCTTTTTAACACCAAGCTCGGTATCAAGATATTTTTTAACGCTATCCATTGCTTTAACCTGCTTATCGGGGTCACCGAGACCGGACATAACAGCCCAGCTTTGAGAATTTATCCAAATTTTCGCCTGCGGTTCTTTATCCGAGCCGATAAATCTGCCCTCATCGGTAATGCAGCGAATGAACCATTCGCCATCCCAAGCGGTTGTGTTAACGAGCTTTTTCATCTGCTCATAAATATCGTCATACCTCTGCCTGCTCTCACCCTTTAATTCTGCAAGAGTAGCTATCATAGGAAGAACATAACCGAGTTGCATACCTGTCCATATGCTCTCGCCCTTGCCCTTGCGGCAAACCTTAAACAGCATATCGTTCCAATCTGATGCGAGCATAAGCGGGAAGCCGTGTTCACCTATATTAGCCATTGTAAAATCAATTGATTTCTTTATATGCTCCCAAACAGTTCCTTCGCCGCCGTCATAAAAGGTTACTACCTCGTCAAGATAATCGGTTGTTCCCTCCTCCATACAAATTGTATAGCAGGTTAATATCAGCCACAAATGATTATCCGAATGAATTCGTGTAAGAGGCTCCCAGCCCTCGTTCGGGAAGAAATAGTGATTTGTATGTCCATCGTTATACTGCTGAGTAAGCAGAAGATTAAGCTTATCCTTAGCACGCCTTAAATCAAAGGGCACCATTGAAAGAATATCCTGTGCAGTATCTCGCATACCGGTACCTCTAAAGGTTCCGGTGGCATAATACGAAATATTTCTTGAAAATTGGAAATTTCTTTCCGCCTGATAAGGATTCCAAATGTTAATCATCGTCTGAGCATCCTTATCGGGAATTTCACACTGAAATTTTGCCAAATGCTTATCCCATTGCTCCTTAAGGGCGGTAAATGATTTCTCAACAAAATCATCTTCTCTGCAGTGTGCAACACTTGACTTGATTTCCTCATCTGTCATAGCAGCACCGAGGAAAATATTAACCGTTTTCTCCTCGCCTGCTTTTAAATCAAGGTCTATTTCCAAAGCAAAGCAGGGGTCGCCTCCGGAAAGCTCGGAATTTGAGCATTTTCCTTTTTCGATAAGTATAGGATTTTCCTCACATCTGAAGGAGCCGATAAATTCATCCCGATCACCGTCAAATCCCGATATTTTTGCATTTGAAGCAAAATATATAAGCGGCGTCTGTTCGGGAAGAGGCTGATCCTCAACGCCGTATTTATAAACCAAAACATCATCAAGCGCATAGACAGAAAGCTGATGCTTGTTGTAGCATTGCCACTGAAGCTCACGCATAAACTCCATCATACCGAGCTCAACAAACGGAAATAGCTTTATTTTCTTATCCTCTTCGCTCTTGAATTTAAGATTCCACACAAGAGCATTTTCGTATTTACCGACAAAATATGTTGCCGTAACGCTTATACCCTTTCTGCAGGCCTCGAAGCGAGTATAGCCCATACCGTGTGTAGAGGTCCATTTTTCGGGCTTGCATTTGCAGGGCTCATTTGTAGGGCACCAAAATTCCTCTCCGTCCTTTATATAAGTATAAAATCCGCTCCTGTCAGTAGGAATATGAAAGAATTTATAGTGATTTATTCTCCATATCTGAGGTGACTTGTAAAATGCAACACCGCCTCCTGCGTGAGACATCATCGTATGGAAGGTGCCGTTTGAAAGATAATTCATCCAAGGTGTGGGCAAATTATATTCGTTGAATGTAATTTCCCTTTTATCGTTGTTAAATTGATAGTGCTTTGTCATCCCGATTTCCTTTCTGTTTACAAATTATAATATAGCTTCATCTTATCATAAAGTTTTGCTCTTTACAATGCAGAATTTTAAATATAAGTTGCAGAATTTTAAAACTCTTTAAAGTAAATGTCCGAGAAAAAACAAGCTGCATCTCGAAAATATACCTCGAAAACGCAGCTTGTTTTTATGCTTGTGTTAGGTCGCAAAGAAACAATATAAGATAAAAGCTACCTGTTTCTTATTGCATCGATAGGCTTTTTTGTTGCTATCCGTTTAACCGGTATAAAGCTTGCGACAGCGGCTGTAACGAGACTTACCGCAAGGAGCAGCGCCACCTGCCTGAAGCCGAAGCTTAAAACGGTTATAAGTATATTAAGGCGATGTCTTATGACGGAATTTATGATTATAGTTGCCGCAAAAACACCTACGGACGAAAGCACAAAATTTATCATTGCAATTATAAAGCTTTCGGCGAAAAATATTCTGAATACATCATTTCCCCTTGAGCCTATGGCTCTGAGTATTCCTATTTCCTGCTTTTTATAGGAAACACTTGTAGCTATAAAGTTTGCAAGCATAAGAGAAGCAAATGCGGCAAAGGCAATTCCCATATAAAGGAAAATCCTTGAAAGCACATAAAAAGCATCATTTACAGTATCAAGCTCAAAGGTAACCGAGTTTTGTATCGGATAATATGAGCCCGAGCTTTTATCGTAGCAATATTTAACGAATTTTTTAATATCCTCCTTCTCCTCCGGCATAGCTCCTACGGCAAAAGCATAGCTTCCCTCCTCTATATCGGAAAATATATTGAACACCCGTTCGGAAACGGCAATCACATTGGCATAATCCTGATAAGAAGCCGGAAGTATTCCAACAATTTTAAATCCATTTTCGTTTACCTGCTTACCGGTGGAATAGCTGTGACCGTAAAGTTGAAAATCGCAGTTAAGCTTTTTAAGTGTTTCAAAATAATCTGTTTTTCCGGTTTCGGCATCTAATACGATAAAATCGCCGTCACCGTAAAGGGAGCTTTCCGAAACAACTATTTCTTTATCCGAAAGGCTGCTTTTAGCGCCGTTTGCCCAAACTATACCCTCCGCCGGAAGCTTATCCACAAGAGTGAGCTTAAGCGGGTCGGCAACTATAAAATCGTCGTTATTCTCACAATTAAAGGTAAGATATCCGTTTGATATTCTGTAGATATCCGGCTTTGCGGCAAGCATGGCTTCAAGCGTTTCTTCACTTACCATCATAAGTCCCGCATAGCTGTAAGCCGTACTGTTCATAAGCTCGTTATAAAGAGCATAGTTTACCAATTTTTGAGCACTTGTGGCTCTGCTTTGATTTTCGGTGATGCGTTCGTACCGTTCAAGGTCAAGACCGGTATCTATAACGGCGCAAACGGTATACTCATTTTCTCCAAGCCTTATTTTCTTGCCGACTAAATCGGAATAAGCTTTAATATCGCTGTAAACTATTGACTCATTGCCGTTTTTATCCTTTTGCCTTGTACCGTCGGTATAGCCTGCCTTTTTAAAGACCTCATATACATACCTGCTTACTGCGATTTCATTTGTATTGCCCTGCGGCAGAGAGCCTTCAAGTAATGTATAATTTGTTCTCTTTAAAGTCTCATCATCAATAACCGTAATACCGCTGAAGGAGAAATTGTATATGCTGTAATTTGATTCGGTAAGCTTTCTTTCGGAATCTAAGCTATCGGAAAAATCAAGTGACATATTATCGGGTACATATACACCGTTAAGCTTTATACCGGTATTAGCGGTTAAATTCGACAAATCGTCCTCCGACAGCCTATATCCGCCGGACCAATACGGCTCTGACTTCTCAGAGTATTTCAGTTGCTTTGATTTACCTACCGAAGCAAAATTTGTTTTTGTATCGTAAATAGAATTAGTGCAGGTTTTAATATGGTCGTAAGAGCCGAAGGTATCGGCAAGACCGAAAAGCCCAAAGGATATGCACGAAAGAATTATTGTCACGGCAAGCCTTATCTTCTTATATTTCAGCGCTCCGGCGCCCATTTTAAAGGCGTTTTTCATAGGAAGCTTTGACTTAATAAGCTTAAACGAACCGCTTGCGGCGTTCTTTATTTTCGATGTATCTGTATCAACAAACCGACGAGATGACCCTGCCTTCGAAATAACCAAGAAGACTTCCTCTGACCTTATCCTATCGATATAGGCGTTAATTTTCAGTCGATCGTTTTCTGTAAGATGATAGTCTGCCGGTATGCTTACCGTATTACCTGAAAAGGATAGCTCTTTTTCGGCGCTTTGCGATTCGGTCTGCGCAGCATACTCGCAGTCGCTTACAATATTTCCGTCTGAAAGCTCAATTATTCTATCGGCATAGCCCTCGGCAAATTCTCTGTCATGCGAAACCACAACAACAAGCTTTTGCTCGGAAAGCCTTTTAAGTGTATCAAAAACCTGCTTGCCTGTTACCGAATCAAGCGCACCCGTAGGCTCATCTGCCATTATTATTTCGGGATTTTTCACAAGTGCTCTTGCAATAGCAACCCTTTGCTTTTGACCGCCCGAAAGCTCGTTCGGCTTTCTGTTGCCGTAGCCTTCAAGGTCAACCTCCTTTAAGATGCGATTTATCTCACTGTCCTCTGCTTTTCTTCCCTGAAGCTCAATAGCAAGTGCGATATTCGCTCCGACAGTAAATTCCTCAAGAATATTGTATTCCTGAAAAATGAAGCCGACATAGGTGTTTCTGTATGAGTCAAAATGACTTTGCTTAAAAGCCTTCGATGAAACCCCTTTTATTATTATTTCTCCGCCGTCGTACTTATCGAGACCGCCGAGAACATTTAAAAGTGTTGATTTGCCGCTTCCGGATTTGCCGAGAAGAAATATCATCCCCTTATCGGGAAGCTTAAGATTTATGCCATTTAATGCCTTGACCGGTACACCCCTTTTGGGCTTATATATTTTGACAAGGCTTTTAGCTTCAAGCATTTTTGCTCCTCCTTAATACTTGTTCAACTGAACTATTACAAATAGTACAGTTGAATTATAGCACCACCCGTGTCTCTTGTCAAGTAATTTTAACAAAAAAGCTTTAACGCTTTTTTAAGGCACCAATTGTTGCATTAGCAAGGAAGAAAACTAAATTAACGAGAACGACCGAGGCTCCCGCCGGCATATCATACAAAAAGGAAAGAAATATGCCTATCATAAATGCTACAACCGAAATTGCGGCACAGCAAATAACAACGCTTCTGTATTTTTTGCAAACACGCATTGCACTCAAGGCGGGAAATGTTATAATACTTGAAATCAGCAGTGCTCCCATCATTCTCATACCTATAACGACAACTACCGCCGTAAGAACTGCGCTTATTGAATTATAAGCCTTTACACCTACTCCGGACGCCGCTGCAAAGCTTTCATCAAAAGCACAGGCGAATATTTTTTCATAGAATATAGCATATACCGCAATAACAGCTATTGCCGCCGCAACCGAAATATAGACATCGCTTCGGCTCATAGCGAGAATGCTTCCGAACATATAGTTGCTTATATCGGTATTCAAGCCGGTAGTCATAGTGGCAACTGTAACCCCTATGGCGAGGGAAGCACTCGAAACTATTGCTATGGCTGCATCTCCCTTTATTTTTCCGCTTTCGCTGAGCCTTAAAAGCAGAAAAGCCGCTATTATCACAACGGGTATAGATATTTTCAGCGGAGCAACTCCCGAAGCAAGTGCAATTGCAGCAGCACCGAAGGAAACATGGGAAAGCCCGTCACCCAGCATAGAAAAACGCTTTAAAACCAAATTTACTCCGAGCAAGCCTGCGGAAAGTGATATTAAAACGCCCGCAAGCATTGCCCGTGTCGCAAACGGATAAGAAAATATTTCTTTTATTATACTCATTGCTCCTGATTTTCCTCACTTTCGGACAGACAATAAAAATCGGCGTGTTCCCCACTTATATTTAAAATGTGCTTTGCGATTTGTTCGCAGCCCGTTATATCATGAGAAATCATTATAACCGTAACGCCGTTATTATTAAGCTTTTTTATAAGCCGGTAAAGCTCTTCCTGAGACTCTCTGTCAAGTCCCGTAACAGGCTCATCAAGCAAAAGGAGCTTGTCCTTAGCACACATTGCTCTGCAAAGCAGGACCTTTTGTTGCTGACCGCCGGAAAGTTCACTGTAAGACCTATCCTTAAGGTCGG
The DNA here is from genome assembly GCA_964385735.1 of uncultured Ruminococcus sp. GTDB lineage: Bacteria > Bacillota > Clostridia > Oscillospirales > Acutalibacteraceae > UBA737. Next base: position 7,090 of record CAYLQF010000032.1, read on the forward strand.
TTATTTCCAGTATTCGCATATTTTCAAGAGCCGCTTTTTTAAAAGCCTTTTTATACGGAAGTCCGAAAATCGATTTGCCTGAAAAGCCCGACATTATTATTTCCTCGACACTTGCGGGAAAATCGTTTCCCGTAACCGTTCTCTGAGGAAGATATCCCACATCCTTTGCGGAAATGCCGTTATAAATTATCTTGCCCGTATGCTTTACCGGAAGTCCCAAAAGGCAACGCATAAGGGTTGTTTTTCCGGAGCCGTTCTCGCCGATTATACAAAGACAGTCGCCGTCTTCAACCTCAAAGGAAAGATTGCTGAAAATGCATTTATTTTCATAAAATGCCGAAAGACCTTGAACCTCTATAACAGAACTCACAACAGCGCCTCCTTTAGTGCCTTTAAATTATTTTTCATAATATCAACATAGGTTATTCCGCTGTTAAACTCGCTTAAGGTCACATTATGAGCGGAATTCAATTCAAGGAGCTTGACACCTGTTTGCTCCTTTAACGCATTTGCAACGCTTTTATTACTCATTTCGGTATAAAAAGCATATTTAAGGCTTCGATTTTCAACCTCGTTTATAAGTCTTTTCATAACCTTAAGGCTTATATCCGAGCTTACGGCACAGCCGCCGGAGGCCGCCCCATATTCGATTTTATAGCAGCTTGCGAAGTATTTAAAAGGGAAACGGTCGGCAACCAAAATAAACGGTTCCTTTGATTTTGAGACAACCTCTCCAATTTCCTCGGACACCTCGGTTATCTTATCCGCATACTCATCGGCATTTAATTTATAAAGCTTACTGTTTTCAGGATCTACCTCTGAAAGCCTTTCGGCTATTTTTTCCGTCATTTTTATTGCATTATAGGGAGAGGTCCAAATATGCTCGTCGTATTCGTCCTCACCGTCCTCGGTAAGGTTATCGGTATAATCCATCATAGCGCAGGAGTTTACACTATAACCGGAAAGCATTTTATCTACCCACTTATCCGATTCGCCGCCTATATATATAAATAGATCCGAATTGTAGATTGCCATTATGTCGGAGGGAACGGGGTCATAAGAATGAACCTCTGTGCCGGGCTTTATAAGGAGCTTTATATCAACCTTATCTCCGCCCACAGCACGCACAAAGTCGTAAACAGGAAAAATCGTTGTTACAACCTTAACTCTATCATCAACCGAATGCTGTGTTTCGGCACAGCTGCATAAAAACAATGCCGCAAAAAGTATACATAAAATTTTTTTCATTTGCCCGCACACTCCCTGCATATACCGTAAAGCACGGTTTTAAGGGAATTTACGGTAAAGCCGTGATGCTGTGAAATATGAGCGGAAAGTTCGTCAAGCTGACTACATTCAATATGAATAAGCTTTCCGCATTTTTCGCATTTTAAATGAAAATGCTCGTTGCAGCAGTCGTTATTTACAAACTGATAACAGCTACTGTCACCCGAGGAAATATACTTTCGGGCCTTCCCATCCTCAACAAGTCGCTCAAGGGCTCTGTAAACAGTTGTTCTGCCTACCTTATCTCCGCTTTTTTCAAGCTCCTTTACTATACTGTCCACCGTCATATGACCGGCATTTTTGCTCAAAAGCTTTTCCACAGCAATTCTCTGCTTTGTTTTATATTCCCGTGTTTGAGACATTTAATCACCAATTTGAAAATGAATTTCATTTTCAAATTATAATCCGTTTCGGTCTTTATGTCAAGTGAATACTTGTAATATTAAAAAAAATATAGTATTATATAATAAATAATTTTTACGGAGGCTGATTATGGCAAAAAAAGAAAGGATACTTCGTCCCGTAAAGCAAATAAGAGGCGGTGTAAGGCTTCCCCATTTTAAGAACACCGCCGAAAACGAAACGGTAAGCTTTTCTCCCGATTTCGTTACAATACCCTTACTCCAAAATATCGGCACCCCCTGCTCACCTACGGTTACAAAGGGTGACAGTGTATTTGTGGGAACAGTAATAGGCGAGAGTGAGGCTTTCGTAAGCTCCCCTATTCACTCAAGTGTTTCGGGAACGGTAAGAGAAACGGTAAAAAAACAAATCAACGGAAGGCCTGTTGACTGTATAATTATTGATTCCGATGGGAAATTCGAGCCCGATCCAAGGCTCAAGCCCTTTGAAATAAGCTCTGCCGAGGATCTGTCTAAAGCAGCACGCTGTTGTGGCCTTGTTGGACTGGGCGGAGCGGGATTTCCGACACATATTAAGCTTTCCCCTCCTAAGGACAGTAAAATCGATACTCTCATAGTAAACGCCGCCGAATGCGAGCCTTACATAACATCAGATTACAGAGAATGTATAGAATATACAGACGATATTTTAAGCTGTATATATCTTATGCTCGATAAGCTATGTCTTGAAAAGGTAATAATATGCGTTGAAAGCAATAAGCCGAGGGCTATCGAAAAGCTGTATGAAATGGCAGCGGACAAGCGTGATTTTGAAGACCGTGTTAAGCTTATGCGTTTGCCCTCATGCTATCCGCAGGGTGCGGAAAAGGTGCTTATTTATTCGGCAACCGGAAGAAAGCTTCCCATAGGAAAATTGCCGAGCGATATAGGCTGTCTTGTTATGAATATAACAAGCCTCGGAACACTTTATCGGTTCATAAGGTCCGGTATGCCGCTTACCGAAAAAAGAATAACGATTGACGGAACCGCTGTGGAAAGGCCTGTAAATATTTCGGCTCCCATAGGAACACCCATATCCGAGCTGATAAAGGCTGTAAATGTTCCGGAGGAAAGCATAGGCTCTGTTATTATGGGAGGACCTATGATGGGTAACGCTGTATGCGATACCGATTCGGCGGTTGAAAAGCGAACTAATGCCGTTTTAATTATGAAAGAAGAAAAAGCCGACTGCTCAACTCCGTGCATACGCTGCGGAAAATGTGCAGGTGTATGCCCTATGCGACTGTTTCCTGCGAGGGTTGAAGCGGCATACCGTTTTTCAAAAGCCGAGGAATATGAAAAGCTCGGTGTCAATTACTGTATGGAATGCGGCTGCTGCTCCTATATATGTCCGGCAAAAAGACCGCTCACACAAATAATGCGTGTTGCCAAGGCAGAGCTGAGGAGGAATAAAGAATGAAAAAAATATTAAATATTGCTTCTTCGCCTCACATAAGGCATTTCGACAACACCCGCAGTATAATGCTTGATGTTATAATTGCTATCACACCGGCAGCCATAAACGGATGCATTCTTTTCGGATTCCATGCGTTTTTTGTGCTTTTGACATCGGTTGCATCGGCAGTAATATTTGAATATTTATGGAATATACTGCTCAAAAAGCAGCAATCGGCAGGCGATTTTTCGGCGGCTGTAACGGGCTTGCTTTTAGGTCTTAATCTGCCACCTGAGACTCCGCTTTGGATAGCCGCCATAGGAAGCTTTGTGGCTATAGTTATCATCAAGCAGTTATTCGGAGGCTTAGGGCATAATTTTGCAAATCCGGCAATAACAGCAAGAATAGTGCTTTTGGTTTCCTTCCCTTCTGTTATGACAACCTTTGCCGAACCGCTTACAAAGGCTGTATCCTCCGCAACACCTCTTACCGAAAGCGCTTCGGATATTTCCGTTAAAACCCTATTCTTCGGCGGATATTCCGGCTGCATAGGTGAAACAAGTGCCTTCCTCTTGCTTATCGGAGCGGCTTTACTTATTATAAGAGGTATTATCTCCCCTATTATACCCGTTTCGTTTATAGGCTCGTTTGCTTTGCTTACTGCCTTATCAGGCGGAGATGCTCTAAAGCAGGTTTTAATGGGCGGTCTTATTTTAGGGGCTGTTTTTATGGCCACCGATTATGTTACAACGCCGACAACGGCTCTCGGTAAGCTGATTTTCGGGCTGGGCTGCGGAATAATAACCTTTGTTATAAGGCATTTCGGAAATCTGCCGGAGGGTGTTTCATATTCTATTCTCATAATGAATATTCTTGTGCCTCATATTGACAGGATTACTTACTACAAGCCCTTCGGTGCAAAGGAGGCAGATAAGGTATGAACAAAATAAAGGAGCTTTACAGGAAATACGGCAATGATTTTATAGCTCCCACTGCCGTTATGCTTTGTATATGTCTTACAGTTGCTCTTGCGCTTGCAATAACTAATAAGGTTACTGCACCGAAAATTTCCGAAATATCAAAAAAGAATATCGAAAGCTCGATGAAAACCATTATTAAAGCAGAAAGCTACAGTGAAAAATCACTGAAGCTTAAGGACAAAACGGTTACATATTACCTTGCGAGCAGCAAAGGCGAAGAAATAGGTTATATTTTTATTACCGAGCAAAACGGTTACGGCGGTGCTGTAAGCGTTATGACCGCCGTTAATACCGACGGAAGCATAAAAGCAGCCTATGTTCTCGATGCTTCCGATGAAACTCAGGGGCTTGGAAAAAATGTAACTAAAAAGGAATTTTATTCTCAGTTTGCAGATAAATCCGGTGCGATTTCGGTTGTTAAAAACAATCCAAATGAAAAAAACAATGAAATACAAGCAGTAACAGGTGCCACAATAACCTCAAAAGCTGTTGCAAGAGCTGTAAACGAAGCTTTGACTTATGCGGAAAGCATTATTTCCGAGGAGGGTAACGCAAATGGCTGATAAAAATTTGAAACACTTTACAAACGGAATTTTAAATGAAAATCCCGTTTTAAGGCTTGTTTTAGGCACCTGCCCCACTCTTGCCATAACAATCTCCGCTAAAGACGGAATAGGAATGGGACTTGCGGCAACCGTGGTTTTGGTATGCTCAAATGCGGTTATATCGCTACTCAGAAGGCTGATACCGGACAAGGTAAGAATTCCCGCATTCATAACTATCATAGCCGGATTTGTAAGCGTTGTCCAAATGCTTGTAAAGGCCTTTGCCCCTGCAATAGATAAATCGCTCGGCATTTATCTGCCGCTTATTGTTGTAAACTGCATTATTCTCGCAAGAGCGGAAATGTTTGCTTCCAAGAATCCTGTTTTACCCAGCATTCTTGACGGACTCGGTATGGGCATAGGATTTACGGCAACCCTCACCCTAATGGGTCTGATAAGAGAATTGTTCGGTGCGGGAACGGTTTTCGGTCTTACGGTAACGGCAAAGCATATCACTCCGATGACCGTATTTCTGCTTCCGCCCGGTGGATTCTTTGTTTTCGGTATGTTGGTTGCGGCATCAAACGCACTTGCAAAAAGGAAGGGTAAAAAGCCGGTTATGCATTTAGGCTGTGAGGGCTGTCCGTCTAAAGCAAGCTGCAAATCAGCTGTCGCCGAAAATGAGGAGGTAACTGAAAATGAATAATGTTACTGTTATTTCCATAGTTATAGCAGGCCTGCTTACAGGTAATATGACACTTTCAAAATTTCTCGGAATATGCCCGTTTCTCGGAGTGTCGAAAAAAATAAACACCGCTTTTTCAATGGGTGTTGCCGTTACGCTTGTTATGGTTGTTGCTGCAGCTGTTACATGGCCGATAAATCATTACATCCTCTCTCCAAATTACGAATACCTACAGACTATAGTTTTTATACTTGTTATAGCCGCAATAGTTCAGCTCATCGAAATTTTATTAAAGCGCTTTATAAAACCGATATATGAGGCTTTAGGAATATATCTGCCTCTTATAACGACCAACTGTGCAGTTTTGGGCATTACGCTTTTAAATGTTCAAAACGGATACGATTTTATATTTTCCGTATTAAATGCACTTTTTGCCGGACTCGGTTTTTTGCTTGCTATGATACTGTTTTCGGGAGTAAGAGAGCGACTTGAAGCATCGGATATTCCCGAATTTATGAAGGGGCTTCCGATAACTCTTGTTGCCGCTTCGATTGTATCCCTTTCATTCCTCGGCTTTGCCGGAATAGGAGGCTGATTATATGGATATTTTTATTCCTGTTTTAGTTGTTTCGATTATAGGTCTCATAGCAGGGCTCGGACTTTCCCTTGCGGCAAAGTTTTTTGCGGTTCCCACCGACGAAAAGCAGGCAAAAATCAGAGAATGTCTGCCCGGTGCCAATTGCGGTGCCTGCGGTTATTCGGGATGTGACGGCTATGCGGCGGCAATAGCCTCCGGCGAAGCCGAGCCGAATAAATGTGCCCCGGGCGGAGTCGCTGCCGCAAAAGCACTTGCAGAGCTCTTGGGAGTTGAAATAAATCCGGATAAAAAAATCGCTTTTGTTGCCTGTGGCACAAGCTGTGAGAAAGGTATGAGAGCTTTTGCTTATTCGGGAATGACAAGCTGTGCCGCAGCAAATCTTATACATTCGGGACCGCTTTCCTGCAAGCTCGGATGCATTGGCTTCGGAGACTGTGTAAGAGCCTGTCCTTTCGGAGCAATCACCTTAAATGACGGTCATCCTGTAATCTGCGAGGATTTATGCACCGGCTGCGAAAAATGTGCAAGGGTATGCCCTAAGTCTCTTATAAAAATGGCAAATCCAAATAATGCAGTCCATATTGCTTGTTCAAACACTGAAAAGGGCGCTGCTGCTGCAAAGGAATGTAAGGTATCCTGTATAGCCTGTATGCAATGTGAAAAAGTCTGTCCTTCAGGAGCAATTAAGGTAAAGAATAATCTTGCCGTTATAGACTATTCCATTTGCACCGGCTGTGGCAAATGCAAAGAGGCTTGTAAGCGAAATGTTATTGTCTAAAGCGACCAAATTGATATAAGAATACACAAAATTAAGCAATCTTATAGTCAGGACCTCCGGCTAAGCCGGAGGCTTGAGTCGCCCTAGAAGGGCATATTAC
>CAYLQF010000033.1:0-13826 GCA_964385735.1 uncultured Ruminococcus sp.
CAGTTATGCTGAATTTGCTCCGGAGTCATCATAGAGCGCATATCGGTTCTTCCCGATGGATCACCGATATATCCAGTACCGCCGCCTATGAGAGCAATCGGACGATTGCCCGCCATTTGAAGTCTCTTCATAAGACAAAGAGCCATAAAATGACCTACATGCAGACTGTCGGCAGTAGGATCAAAGCCGATATAAAACACGGCTTTACCGCTGTTTATAAGGTCTTTAATTTCATCCTCGTCTGTAACCTGAGCAATAAGCCCTCTTTTTACCAATTCTTCATATATCTGCATTGTTTAAACCTCCGTCAAGTAATTCTTTTGCCGAATTATATAAATTTTCCGTTAATTTATCGCCCGACATTATTCTGGCAATTTCCGTAATTCTGCCCTCTCTATCAAGCGGTGTAATCTCGGTATATGTTCTGCCGCTTCTTACGGCTTTTGATATTTTAAAGTGCTCATCTGCAAGAGCACATATTTGAGCAAGATGTGTAACACATATAACCTGCCTTGATAAGGAAAGTGTTGAAAGCATTTTGCCCACCTTACCTGCTGCCCTTCCGCTTACTCCGGTATCAACCTCATCAAAAATAAGTGTACCGACATTATCCTTGTCTGCAAGAACACTTTTAATAGCAAGCATTATTCTTGAAAGCTCACCGCCGGAAGCGATTTTTGAAAGTGGCTTTCTTTCTTCTCCGACATTTGTCATTATCATAAATTCAATATTATCACAGCCGTTTTTTGTATATCTGCCGCTGCTGATAACAACGCTGAATTTGACATTTTTCATATCAAGATATGCAAGCCTTTGAGTAACGGAATTCTCAAAATCGGCAGCAGCTTTCTTCCTTGAGCGTGTGAGTGCTTCTCCCAAAGAAACGAGCCTTTCTGTTGATGAATCAAGCTCGTTTGAAAGCCTTTCGATATGTTCATCGGAAAGCGCTATTTGCTCAAGCTCGGCTTTGGCAGAAAGTAAATATTCCTCTGTAGACTCCTCACTGCCACCGTATTTTGAAACTAATTTCCGTAACAGCTCAAGTCGGTCGCTTAAAGCGGAGGCATCGGTATCTGCCTCCTCAAGCTCCGATATAGCTTCATCTGTCATACTTCCGATTTCTTCAACAAGCATACAAGCCTCGGAGGCTTTTTGAAGTATTCCTTCATACCGTCCACCGGCTGCCGAAATTTCCTTTCCGGAAATTTCAAGAAGAGAAACAGCACCGTCTGTATCATCGGTACCGTAAATGGCTGTTCGTGCCATAAAAAGAGATTTTTTGATTTTTTCTATATTTCTTGCGATTTCAAGCCTTTGCTTCAAATCTGAAATTTCACCGGATTTAATATTAGCCTCGGTTATTTCTTTTATTTGATATTTTAAAAGCTCGGTTTTTTTTGCTTTCTCCTCTTCATCCAAAGCCTCAGCATTAAGCTTTTTTCTGATAGAATTAAGCTTTTTGAATTCTTCGTAATAATCATTTTTGATTTTTCCGTTATCGGCAATAGCATCTATATAGAAGCAATGATTATCGGGATTTAAAAGCCCCTGATTATCATGCTGACCGTGTATATCCACAAGTAACGAGCAAATTTCCTTGAGAATGCCGACGGTGGCGGGCTTTCCGTTAATTTTAACCGAACCGCCACTTGAGGAAAGTGTTCTCATTATTAAAAGGTCACCGTTTTCATCTAAGACATAGCCGAGCTTTTCGAGCTCTTCGGTCTGCTCCTTTGATATATCCGAAAACAAAGCGGTAACCTCAGCATTATCGCAGCCCTTTCTGATAAGCTCCTTAGAGGTACGCTGACCGAGAACTGCCCCGAGTGAGTCTATAATTATAGATTTACCCGCACCTGTTTCACCGGTAAGCACATTAAAGCCGCCCGAAAGGTTAATATCGGCTTTTTCGATAACCGCAATATTTTCAATATGCAAGCATTTAAGCATAAGCCACTCTCCGCTAAATCAGCTTTTTGATATATCCGGCAAGCTGTTCGGCTTCTTTTTCGGTATGCGTAACAATAAAGATCGTGTCGTCACCGGCAATTGAGCCTAACATAACATCCGAAAAGAGGGCATCAATAGCAACACAAACACTTGATGCCATACCGGTATAGCATTTAAGCACAACATCGTTAACGGCATAATCAACCGACCGTACCGAATTTGAAATAAGTGTTTTAAAATTCGAAGCGGGTGCAGCATCGGAATTTACTCTCTCGACCGATACATACCGATAATTACCGTTTTTATCGTGATCCTTAACGAGCTTCAACTGCTTTATATCCCTTGAAACGGTGGATTGGGTAACATTAAAGCCAAACCTCAGTAAGGCATTTTGAAGGTCATCCTGCGTAAGTATAACATTATCCTTTATTATTTCAAGAATTTTTTCCTGGCGTTTATTTTTCATTGCTGCCATACCTCATATCAAGAAATTTTAACGACAGAGTCCTATAAAAAGATTTGTCGTTAAGCCTTAACAATTTGACCGTACTGTCCGATTTTGTTATTACGATTTTGGTGTTTGGCTTTATACTTGCAACTCTTCTGCCGTCTATCGTAAGATAAATATCGGTTCGTTTTTTGGAATATGCTCTTAAGGTCAATTCTTTATCATCACTCAACAATATCGGCTTTGCGGAAAGTGAATGTGAGCAAATCGGCGTAATGCCTATACACTGTGCAGTAGGATCTATTATAGGCCCTCCGGCAGACATTGAATATGCTGTCGAGCCCGTCGGCGTAGAAACAATTATACCGTCTGCTCGGTAATTTATGCTGTCGCCGTTAACAATGGCGGAAATGTCGATTATTCTCGCAATAAATCCGCTTGTTATTACGGCATCGTTAAGAGCGTTATACTCGCCTAAAAGCTTATTTCCGTCAAACACAGAGGCTTTTATCATCATTCGGCTTTCAACGGAAAAATTACCCGTTTTAAGCCGAGAAAGAAGCTTATATTCATTCTGCTCTATATTTGCAAGATATCCTACCCTGCCCGCATTTATACCGAGTATCGGCTTATCGTATTTTGCCGCCTTCTTGGCATATCTTATAATTGTGCCGTCTCCGCCGATGGTTACGATTATATCAGAAGCTCGGTAAAGCTGCTCCTCCGGCAGATGCTTAAAGGCGGTGCAACAAATATTATCGGGTGCATAGGCTTCAATGCCGATTTGTTTAAAAAATGCACCTATTTTTTCAACTGTTTCCGCCGAGCCCCTTTTATCAAGATTAGGTACAACTGCTACCTTCAAGCTTCTCACTCCTTAAGTGCTTGATATGAGGCTTCAACAACCTCTTCCGGCTCAACACCGCAGGTATCAATAGCCTCTTCGCATTTTTCTATATAACAAAGATATTCAATATTGCCTTCGGGTCCCTTTATTGGCGAATAATCAAGACCTAAAAGGGAAAATTTATTTTGCAAAACCAATTCGGTAATTTTTTTGATTACGGCAATATGTACATTTTTATCCCGAACTACGCCCTTTTTACCGACATTTTCTTTTCCTGCCTCAAACTGCGGTTTAATAAGGCAAACCGCCCTGCCTCCGTTTTTCAAAAGGCTTCGCATAACAGGCAAAATATGGGAGAGAGATATAAATGACACATCAACCGAAGCAAAATCAAGCGGATCTGGTATTTGCTCCCTTGTAACATACCGAAAATTGGTTCTTTCCAAATTCACAACTCTGTTATCTGTTCTGAGCCTCCAAGCAAGCTGCCCATAACCGACATCAATCGAATAAACCTTTTTCGCTCCGTTTTGAAGCATACAATCGGTAAAGCCTCCGGTTGATGCGCCGATATCGGCACATATACAGTCCTCAAGTAAAAGAGAAAATACATTAACTGCCTTTTCAAGCTTAAGTCCGCCTCTGCTGACATATTTAAGCGTGGCGCCTCTTACCTCGACCTTATCGTCCTTTTTTACCGTATCTCCCGCCTTATCGCATTTTTGGTTGTTAACATAAACTATTCCGGACATTATTATAGCCTTTGCTTTTTCTCTTGTTTCGGCAAGGCCGAGAGCAACAAGCGCAAGATCAAGCCTTTGTTTTTCAGACATTATCGTTCCTCGATTTTTTCTTTAATAGACTCACTGTCAAGACCGTACCTCTTAAGAGCGGATGAGACGGTGGAGGTAGGCACAAATTCACCCTCAATTGCGGTTATGGCATAGCTGCCGCCATAGCCGCTTTCGCTAAGCCTTGAAACGATATGCTCGGCTATACCTCCGCTGCGTATTCCCTCTTCGAAAAAATATATTTCCTTATAATTAAGCAGTAAATTTATTAACTCGTTTGAAATAGGATATATCTTATTAAGCTTAAATATATCTGTATTTTTGTTATCCCTTAGAGCGGTGTAAGCATTTGAAAAAACTCTTCCGTAGGTTATTACCGCCTTTTTACCTACCTTTGCTCCTACAACTGTAAAATCACCGGAAAAGTCAAGACTGTAGGTCTCAGCCTCACAGCCTCTCGGATACCTGATTGCGCAAAGCTCATTTTTATCAACAGAATTTTCAATAAGCTTTTCAAGCTCACGGTAGCAGCAGGGAGAATAAATATTCATATTGGGTATAGTACTTAAAAAAGCAGCATCGAATATTCCCTGATGGCTTTCCCCATCCTCGCCGACTATGCCGGCTCTGTCAATAAGAAGTCTCAGCGGCAGGTTGGCAATTGCGGCATCGTGTATTATCTGATCGTATCCTCTTTGAAGAAAGCTTGAATAAACAACAAAAAAAGGTATCACACCGCCCTTTGCAAGACCGGCAGAGAAGGTTACGGCGTGCTGCTCGGCTATACCGACATCGAAAAACCGAGACTTAAACTCGGAAGAAAATCTTGAAAGCCCCGTACCGCTCGACATTGCGGCAGTTATCGCACATATTTTGCCGTTTTTTTCGGCAAGCCTACACAGGGTATCGCCGGCAATTTCCGAAAATGTTTTTTTATCGCTTCTGAGAGTACCGATTTCAACATCAAACGGCGAAACACCGTGGTAATTTTTAGGCTCGTTTTCGGCATACTTATATCCCTTGCCCTTTGTTGTGATAACATGAACAAGTGACGGTCTGTTATAATTTTTTGCGATTTTAAACAGCTGCTCCATAGCAGCAACATTATGACCGTCAACAGGTCCGAGATAATTAAATCCCATATCAACAAAAATATTATTTCTGTAGACAACAGACTTAAAGAGCTCTTTAGCCTTAAAAACAAATGTGTTTAAGCCTCTGCCTATAACCGGAATTTTAATAAGCACCTTGCTGACGGCAAACTTAAGGTTATGATATTTAGGTCTGTTCCTCAGCCTTGTAAAGCTCCTCGCAAGCGCACCTACATTTCTTGAAATTGACATTTTATTATCGTTTAAAACAACAACAAAATTATTTCTTCCGCTTCCGCAGTTGTTAAGGGCCTCGTATGCCATACCGCCGGTCATCGCACCGTCACCTATAACTGCAACTGCTGTTCCTGCTTCACCGGTAATTGCTTTTGCCTTATATATTCCGTATGCAGCGGAAACGGAGTTGCTGCTGTGTCCGGTAACAAATGGGTCGTGTATGCTTTCGTCGGGACGCATATAACCGGATATACCGTTTTCTGTACGAAGAGTTGAAAAACGGTCGAACCTGCCCGTAAGAAGCTTATGTGCATAGGATTGATGACCGACATCGAATATGATAGCATCCTCGGGAGAAGAAAAAGCCCTATGCAAAGCAACCGTAAGCTCTATAGCACCGAGATTAGAGGCTAAATGGCCACCGTTTTTTGAAACGGTATCAATAATACAACGCCTTAATTCCTCGCAGAGCTCCGGAATTTGGGCTGATTCAAGCTTTTTAACATCCTCGGGAGATTTTATTCCCTTTAAAATCTTATATTCCAATTAAATACGCCCTTAATATTCTCGTTTTAACAGATTAAGAGTAAGCTCCTTTAAAAACGAACAGTCTCCTCCGAGCCTTGATAAAGCAATAAGCGCTTCGTTTGTATAACGCTCGGCAAGAGCTTCTGCCTTATCAATTCCAAATCTCGAAGCAATGGTTTCCTTATTATTTTTATCGTCACTTCCGACAGGCTTACCGAGCATTGCACCGTCTCCCTTTTTATCCAAAATATCGTCTGTTATTTGGAAAGCAAGTCCGAGCTTGTCGGCATAAATTCCGGCGAGGTTGATTTTTTCCTCGTCGGCGCCGGCAAGAACCGCACCGCAAACTACTGCCGCATTTATGAGAGCGCTTGTTTTTAAAAGATACATTTTCTTGGTAAGGTCGGCATTTTCAAAGGCAATGCCCGTTATATCCATTACCTGTCCGCCTATCATACCGTTTATTCCCGCACATTTTGAGAGATGATGAGCTGCATTCAAGACCTTTTGGGGCGGAATACCGTTGGTTTTAAGTGCAACTGTAAACGCCTCTGTAAGTAGGGCATCCCCTGCAAGTAGTGCTATGTCCTCCCCGAATTTTTTATGGCAGGACGGATTCCCTCTGCGAAAATCATCATTATCCATACAGGGCAAATCATCGTGTATAAGCGAATAGGTGTGTATCATTTCAATTGCACAGGCAAAATTATATGCCGAATATCCCTCACCGCCGCAAAGCCTGTAAAATTCGAGCAAAAGAATAGGTCTTATTCGTTTCCCGCCTGCAAGCAGCGAATACCTCGCCGCTCTTATTACCTCGCTGTATTCGGTATCATTCTCCGAGAGGAGAATATCAAGCCGTGATTCGATTTTTGCCTGATAGTTCGCAAGTGTGTTTTTAAACATTACCCTTCAGCTCCTCTTCGGAAAGGGTTGTTATCCTCTGCTTTGCCTCCGAAAGCTTCTTTGAGCATCGCTTAGAAAGCATAATTCCCTTTTCATAAAGCTCGATAGCATTATCAAGAGCTACCTCGGCATTTTCAAGCTCTCTGACTATCCTTTCAAGCTCTCTTAAATCATCTTCAAAATTAGTTTTCTGAGGCATAAGCTTCCTCCGTTATAATGTTTTCTATGTTACAATTAAGCTTACCGTCCGAAAAGGCAACAATAATTTTATCGCCTACATTCAGCTCGGAGGTTGACTTTACAATTCCGTTTTCATTTGAAATCGCAGCATAACCTCTTGAAAGAATTTTAAGAGGGCTTAATGCCTCAAGGGACGAGATAATTGCCTTACAGTTTGCCTCGTTTTTTAGGCAGACTGTAGCAGCCGAAGCCCTAAGCCTATCTGTCAAAGCCTTTACAGAAAGATTTTTCGAGGTTATCAGGTCGGTATAGGCCTTAATGCTTCTCGTCTCAAGTGCACCAAAGCAAGCTTTTGAATTGCCGTAAGCCCTATTCAGAGCGGTAACAAGAGCCGCTCGCATTAGGTTAATCCTGTAAAGCAGCTGCTCACCGTCCGGAACGGTAAGCTCTGCTGCGGCAGACGGTGTTGCCGCACGGACATCCGCAACAAAATCACAAATAGTAAAATCGGTTTCGTGACCCACCGCTGAGACAACGGGAACGGGTGATTCATATATTTTTCTTGCAAGCAGTTCGTTATTATAAACCATAAGGTCCTCGGCAGAGCCGCCGCCCCTGCCTATAATAATCGCATCGAGGTCTTCAAGCATATAAACACGGTCAAGCGTTTTAAGCATTTGAGAAAGAGCAGCTTCACCCTGAACCGAAACAGGGCAAAGAACTATTTGACAAATGGGATATCTGCGAGCTGTTATACTTATTATATCCCTGACAGCGGCGCCGGTTTCCGAAGTAACAACCGCTATTTTCTTCGGAAGCTGAGGAAGCTTTCGCTTACCTTCAATATCGAAAAGCCCTTCTTTTTCGAGCTTTTCCTTCACCTGCCGATAGGCAAGTGCTATATCGCCGTCACCCGAAGCGTGCATTTCCTCAACATAAAGCTGATATCTTCCGTCTTTTTCATACAGCGATATCCTGCCCGAGGCGACAACTGAAATTCCGTTTTCAGGAGAAAAAAGCACCCTTGAATTTGCGCCTTTAAACATAACGCAGCTAACCGCAGCTTCGGCATCCTTTAATGTAAAATACCAATGTCCACTTTGAAAATGGGGCTTAAAATTCGATATTTCACCCGAAACGGATATATATGCCAGCCTGCTGTTTGACTCAAGCAACGACTTAACATAAAAATTAAGCTGCCTTACACTTAAAACATTTTCAGACATCTGCGGTCTCTTTGGCAACCGAAGAAAGGAGTCCGTTTACAAAGGATGCATCCTCTTTGGTTGAATACTTTTTCGTAAGCTCGACCGCTTCGTTTATCGAAACGGATATCGGAATAGACTCGACATATTTCATTTCGTAAATTGCAAGCCGTAAAACCGCAAGTGCGGTTTTTGAAATGCGTTTAATAGACCAACCGACGGAATATTTGGAAATGTGTTCATCTATCTCGGCAAGCTTATCAAACACTCCGCAAAAGACATCGTAAATATATTCATCGGGTTCAATATCCCTTACTTCCTTTGCAAGCTCAATCAGCTCCTCGTTCGTGCAGGGATTGAGCTCCTTTTCAAAAATCAGAATAAAAGCCTCTTCCCGAGCCTCTTTTCGTGTCATACCGCACCTACTTTCATAATTATGCAAAATAAGTATACACCAAATATAACATTTTTGCAAGGGGTATATATTGTTGCTTTTTCCAAAAAAGTAAAAAAACTATGTGACATATGATAATTGACAAAGAGGATAAATAATGTTAAAATTATACGACTATTTATAGGTGTGTTGCAAGCGAAAGGCACACTAAACTAATACGGAGTGATAATATGATTTGGCACAGTGCCGAGGCAAGCGAGGTTTTAAAGGAGCTTGCGGTTGAAAAAACCAAGGGTCTGGCAAACGGTGTTGCCGATATCCGCCTTGGACAGTACGGTAAAAATGTTATAAGCGATAAGAAATCCCCCTCACTTATCAAACGCATATTTATGCAACTGAACAGCAAATCCGTTTACATTTTGGCGATTGTGGCAGTTCTGTCCTTTTTTATTTCACTTATCTATAATGAAGCAGATTACCTCTCGCCTCTTTTAATCATTGCCATAGTTGTTTTAAATTCGGTTATAACAGCCGCTTATATGCATAGCTGCGATAATGCAATAGACTCACTGAAGGAAGCAATAAATCCGACATCAACGGTTTTGCGTGACGGAATAAAGAAATCCGTTCCGTCATCGCTTCTTGTGCCGGGGGATATAATTTTCCTTAAATCCGGTGATTATATAGCCGCCGATGCCCGTTTAGTCGAAGCAACTAATTTCAGATGCAATGAAGTATCGCTCACAGGTGTAAATATTCCGGTTGATAAAACCGCCGGAATTACCGTTGAAGATATAACCCCTGTTGACAGGCGTGTTAATATGGTGTATGCTGGCTGTAGCGTTGCTTCCGGAAATGCAACTGCCGTTGTTGTTGAAACAGGTATCAACAGCGAAATCGGTCACACTGCGGCACTTATGGATCAGCAAGGAGCCGAAGAGCTCCCCGTAAAGGCTGTTTTAAACCGCATCGAAAAAGCAACAAGCATATTTGTTGTCATTGTTTGCATACTCGTTTTTATAATTTCACTTATTCAAAATACAGGCAGCTCTCAACCCTTTGCAAGCATAACAGCAAATGCACTTATGAACTCTGTTTCTCTTGCGGTTGCCGCTATTCCGGAAGGTATGCCGGCCATTGCAACAATAGTTGTTGCTTTGGGAATTCGCCGTATTATTAAAGAGGGTATGATAGTAAAAAAGGTTAAGGCTCTCGAATTGCTTGGCAAAACCACGGTTATATGCTCCGACAAAACGGGCATTATAACTAAAAATCATATGAAGCTCAGCAGACTGTATGATGGCGAAAAATTCACAGATGTAACAAGCGAAGGTCTTTCCGAGGCCGATTGTATGCTTTTAAAGCTTGCCGCCGCCTGCTCAACCCTTGAAAACGATTCTACCGAAGCCTCCATCGAGGAAGCCTGCAATGAATACAATTCCATAAAAAAGGAAGAGCTCGGAAATCTTTTTCCGAGGCTTTCGGTTATACCCTTTGACAACGAGCGAAAAACGATGACAAGCATAAATATGATTTCAGGCAAGCCCGTTGCGATAGTCAAGGGCGCTCCCGAAATGCTTGCCGATAAATTTTCCGATATATCCGCAGAAAGGATTTTGAAAGCAAACGAGGAAATGGCAACCGATGCCTTGCGTGTTATATGTATAGGTATAAAGCAGCTTGATGAAATGCCCTCTATCCCCAATGCCGAAGATATAGAGCAGAACCTTGTTTTTGCGGGATTGATAGGTCTTTCTGATCCCCCTAAAAGCGAAACAATTAAAGGAATATCGGTCTGCGACACAGCCGGTATTAAAACTATAATGATAACAGGAGATAATCTCCTTACAGCAAAGGCAGTTGCAAGGAGAATAGGTATTCTCAAGGATAACACCGATGCAATAACCGGATCGGAGCTTGCTTTATTAAGTGACGAGCAGCTTGCAGCCGATATCGATAAATACCGTGTTTACGCAAGAATAACCCCCGCCGACAAGCTGCGTATAATAAAAGCGTGGCAGGAAAAAGGCGAGGTTGTTGCCGTTACAGGAGACAGCTTAAGCGATGCCGATGCGCTTGCATTGGCAGATATCGGCTGTGCTATGGGTGAGGACGGCACCGATGTTGCCAAGGGCAATGCCGATCTGTTAATAAAGAACAGCAACTATATATCTGTAGTAAATGCCATAAAGGAAAGCAGAGGTCTGTTTGCAAACATTCAAAAATCCATCAGCTATATTCTGAGCAGCAATCTTGCGGAAATTCTGGTTTATATATTCGGTATGATAATTTTAGGTGCTCCGCCGCTGCTTGCAATTCAGCTTTTATGGATAAATCTTTTAACAGATTGCACTCCTCTTATTTCCATTTCCGGTCAAAAAGCCGAAGGAAATGTTATGAATGAAAAGCCCTCGCCTTTAGCAGGTAAGCTTCTTAGCTTCGGTGATATCATTGACATCCCCGTTTATGGCGTGTTTATGACCGCTACCGCATTCGCCGCTTGTATCATAGGAAATCATATGAATTTTAACTCCGGAATGACAGACACCGGTATGACTATGACCTTCCTCACTCTCACAGCCTCGCAAATTTTCCATTCCTTTAATTTAAGGACTAATACAAGCATATTTAAATCGAAATTGAATTTAAATGATTTTATGGGGCTTTCGTCAATATTGGTATTATTTATAGCACTTTTCCTTGTGCTCACACCGGCAGGCGTTCTTTTCGGGCTTACCGTTTTAACTGCAAAGCAGCTTATCATCGCCTTACTGCTTTCTCTTGCGATAATACCCTTCGGAGAAGCTGTAAAGCTGATGAAAAAGCATTTAAGCTAGAAAATTCATATTTTCGCAAAAGCAATTTTAATACTCAACACAAATCGTTGTTTGTGTTGTTCAGTTTTCTGCCTTTTACCGATATAATTCAATTACAAACTAAAGGAGGCAAATTAAACTATGAACACAGACAAAATTTATGCTGAACAGCTTGCAAACGAATATGCGCCTAAGAGCACCTCAAAGGTAGCTGCCCTTCGAAAGCTGGACGCAAAAGCAAAACGCCCAGCAAATATTTTCACATATTCGTTCGGAATAATATCCACCCTTATTTTCGGTATGGGTATGTGCTTTTGTATGGGGCAATTGGGCAACAATACAAAAATAGCTTTTTTTATGGGAATTATCCTCGGAATTATAGGTATGATAGGTATGGGTGTTAATTATCCGATTTATAAGCGCATACTTGCCAAGGGCAAGCAAAAATATGCTTTTGAAATTATAGAGCTTGCAAAAGAAATCAGCGAAAAATAAACTATGAACAAACCGATCACCGCTATTAAAAAAATATTTTATCCGCCAAAGCCGGTGCTTTTCATAGCCCCGCCGCTTGTATTTACGGCCCTCATTTATATTTTTGCTGCCGGTAAAAACGATAGTATGACGGCATATTTTATCTATGCTTTGTCGGCATACTGCCTGACGATTTTGATTTTACCCTTGCCCTACCTTATACGACGGGCAAGGGCTGCTGCTGTAGCCAAAATATCCGGCAATCCCTTCGGAAAAAATTTTCTCGGTGATCTTGCCTTCAAAGGCAAAGTCAGTATACAGTTGAGTGTATTGGTGAATTTTTTATATGTAATTTTCAGAGTTTTTTTAGGCATCCGATATACCTCTGTATGGTTTATTTCCATGGCGGCTTACTATTTAGTGCTTGGCATTATGCGGCTCTATCTTGCCGTTAATTACAGCCGCAGAGAAAAAAATGATGAGCGGCGTTGTTACCGCAGAACGGCATTCCTGCTGTTTTTACTCAACATACCTATGGGCGGTATGATTGCACTTATGGTGCTTACCGACTCGGGCTATTCTTACCCGGGGTACATCATCTATATATCTGCAATGTATACATTTTACATTGCAGCCGTATCTGTAATCAATCTCATAAAATTCCGTAGACTCGGCAGCCCGATTTTATCAGCCGCTAAAACCCTGAATTTTATATCGGCTTTAATGTCAATTATAGGCTTACAAACGGCAATGCTTACGGAATTTTCCTCAAAAGGCGAGGGCTATCGGAAAATGATGAACGGTATAACCGGTGGGTGTATATGGGTAATTGTAATACTGATAGCCTTATATATGATACAACACAGCCGCAAGCTTAAAAAGCAAGGTGAAGCTTCTTGAATAAATCGGAAAGTAAATATTTTTCAACTGCCGCTAAAATGGACAATGCCTTTCTCGAGCTGATTGAAAATAAGGACTTTGCCTATATTACCGTGAAGGAAATCTGTAAAAAAGCCGGCGTTAACCGTTCAACCTTTTATCTGCACTATGAAAATATGGAAGATTTGTTATCGGAATGCTCTCGGTATATAAACGAACGGTTTTTAAATTATATGGATAAGGATTCCGATTTATTTATAAAAAAGCTGAAATGCTGTCCTACAGAGGAGCTGTATCTAATTACCCCCGAATATCTAAAGCCGTATTTGAATTTTATAAAGGAAAATCAAAGGCTGTTTAAAACCGTAGTTATGAATGCCGATGTATTCAACCTAAAGAAAAGCTATGCCGATTTGTTAGCCCGTGTTGTTACGCCCATTCTAAATCGATACGGAGTACCCGAAAGCAATCGTAGCTACATTATGTCATTTCACATCAGCGGATTGATGGCTATTATCACCGAATGGCTAAAAGAAAACTGCTCTGATTCAGTTGAACATATTATTTCCGTGATACAGCTATGCATTAAACAAAACACATCGTATTAAAGCCGATAAAGCAATTTATCTGCCCTAACCTAATGAATTCAAAAATCGGTAATCAGCTTGACTGTTTGATATAATCAAAGAATTTAAAAAAAGAACAAAAAAAGCTTGACTTAACAAAGAGTTTGTGATAACATAATTATCGTTGCAAGTGCGGGTGTAGTTCAATGGCTAGAATCCCAGCCTTCCAAGCTGGTCGTGTGGGTTCGATTCCCATCACCCGCTCCAAAAGAAAAAGCCGCAATTTGCGGCTTTTTTCTTTTATTCATGCAGGTTTTCGGCGTTTTCGATTTTGCGTTCATAACACTAAAATGATGTAAATTTCACACGAATAATATAAAAAATGCACACGAAATTTCACACGAAATCAACCCTCTTAATCTATTAAAGAAAAAGTAGTCGATTTTTGAAACATAAATCACATTTCCAGCATTTGTCTAATCCAAGCAACCTTTTCAACATATTCCTTATGGAT
>CAYLQF010000034.1:0-13481 GCA_964385735.1 uncultured Ruminococcus sp.
CGGATATGATGAGGCGAGCCTCATCATATCCGGAAAGTTTTACTCTGTGAATACATTCCGTTTTGAGAATTGAAAAGAAATTCAAAACGCAAAAATCGGTAATGTTTTTGTGCCAATTGATTTTATTTTGATTACAGCTCAAGGGCGGATGAGTGTGTGACGCTTTACAATTATTCCTAAATATGATAAAATAAAACTGTAATATTTAAAATTAAGAAAACATTATAAATACCGCAAATTGTTAAAATAAGGTTTTGTTTACAGTATAAGTTCGAAATTGCAGGAAGAATGGGAGCTCTCCAATGGAAAAATTGATAGACATCTGCAGTTATCCGGTTATAAAGGTGCTGGATTTATTGCTTCAAGATAAATCAACAAAGAAAAACATCATTTGGGCTACGGATTCCTATGAGGAGTTCGGCACGGGCTTTTCAGACAAAGAGCAAATTGATGCGAATGCAATTAAATACAGAAACAATATTATTCGCCCACGCATACAAAAGTCTCTTGAGGCACAGGCACAACGAACCCGAAAAAAAGCTGAGGTGTTCACCCCTGCATGGCTGTGCAACACGATGAACAATCATTGTGATTGCGAATGGTTTGGAAGAAAAGGTGTATTCAATACAGAAAACGATGATCGCACTTGGATCGTTACAGAGGAGAAAATCGAATTTCCGGCGGATAAAGCTTGGCAAAATTATGTTGATTCTCGCAAGCTTGAAATCACCTGCGGAGAAGCTCCGTACCTCGTGTCACGCTATGATGTTTCGACAGGCGAATTTATTACCCCATCAATGCAGCGCATCGGCGTACTCGACAGAAAGCTGAGAATTGTAAATGAAAACACAGATATTTATGAGGATTGGGAAAAGTGGGCGCTCCGTGCTTTTGAGTCCTGTTACGGATATGAGTATCAAGGTGACAATCTTCTGCTTGCGAGGATAAATTTGCTATTAACCTTCACTGATTATTATGAGGAGCGTTGGGGACAGCGTCCGAGCGATAAATTGCTGAAACAGATAGCAAATATAATTTCTTGGAATATTTGGCAGATGGACGGACTTAAAGATACGGTACCGCTCGGAAAGCCGTATTCGGCAAATATTCAGTTAACTCTTTTTGATATATTCGGATTTGATGACAAAACCGAAGGCGAGCCTGAAGCCGTACCGTGTCGGATTTTTAACTGGAGAAGTAAGTCTTCCGTGAATTTTATGGATTTGAAGGAGATGTGGACTATGGGAAATAAATTGTTTGATTATGTGATCGGCAATCCGCCGTATCAACAAGATTCGGTGGGTGCAAATGAAAGCGATACACCACTATATCACTTCTTTTATCAAGCAGCAAATCAGCTTGCTGATAGGTATGAATTGATTAGTCCGGCGAGATTCTTGTTTAACGCCGGTGCAACTCCTAAAAGTTGGAACGAAGAAATGCTCAGCGATTGCCATTTTAAGGTTTTATCCTATGAACCCAAAAGTAATGCGATTTTCAATAATACGGACATAAAGGGTGGTGTGGCGATTACTTATCACGACATCTCAAAAGATTATGGTGCAATAGGCGCTTTTACTGCTTTTGATGAACTTAATTCTATTAAGAAAAAAGTTGAGCGGTTAGGCGAAAATAGTATTAGCGATGTTGTTACAAATAGGGGGCTTTACAGGTATTCTTCGCTAGCATATGAAGAATATCCCGAGGAATTGGCTAAAACAGCAGATTCCCGTATTGCTCCAAGTGCATTTGAAAGAATGCCGAAACTATTTACCGATACAAAACCTAACGATGGATATGAATATGTTCAGATTTTGGGTATAGTTAAAGGAGAACGCCTTTATAAATGGTTTAGAAAAGACTATGTAAAAGAAGTCCCTAATTTATATAAATATAAAGTTATGATTCCAAAAGCAAATGGCAGCGGAGCAATCGGTGAAGTGTTGAGCACGCCGCTGTGCGGCACGCCGCTGTGCGGCTTTACAGAAACTTTTATTTCTATTGGCGAAACCGATTCAAAAGTTGAAGCAGAAGCAACATTGAAGTATGTGAAAACAAAATTTGCACGAACTATGCTCGGTATTTTGAAAGTAACACAAAATAATGCAAAGCCAACATGGAAATATGTCCCCCTACAAGATTTCACAACATCCTCCGATATCGACTGGTCAAAGTCAATTCACGAAATTGACCTGCAACTATATCGCAAGTACGGTTTGGACGAAAAGGAGATTGAGTTCATAGAAGCCCATGTAAAGGAGATGGCATAATGGCAGCGATACAGATTAAAACCACATCAAAGGTCGTTCCGCAGTGTTATGCCTACACCACGCCGGATGTGCCGAAGCATAACGGTTGGACAAAGTTGGGATTTACCGAGCGGGATGTTGAAATTCGAATTAAAGAGCAGACACATACCGTCGGTGTTGATTACAAGCTTTGGTGGCATTTTCTTGCCACATATATGACAGAACCTTTCGGTAATTTTACGGATAAGGATTTTCACGCCTATCTGAAAAAACTCGGAATTACCCGTGAAGCGGGAACAGAGTGGTTTTTTATAGAACCGAACGCTGCTCGTGAGAATTTTATCGATTTTGCACAGAATCATGGCGTGGTATCGGAAGACGATGCCAATGCGGTAATTCCGTACAAGCTTCGTGATGAGCAGGCTGAGGCTGTACAGAGAACGGCTGACTATTTCCGTGGTCGGGAGAATGCGGAATTTTTATGGAATGCAAAGCCCCGTTTCGGTAAAACACTTTCCGCCTATGACCTGTGCATTAAGCTCGGTGCAAAAAATATTCTCATTGTGACAAACCGCCCGGCAATAGCAAATTCGTGGTATAAGGACTATGAGACCTTCTTTGGTCTGCAATCGGGCTATATTTTTGTCAGCAATGTAGACGGTATTAAAGATAAAAAGTATGTTTACAGCCGAGAGGAATATATTAAACTCATTGATGAGAATACACAGGGATGTATCGAGTTTGTTTCTTTGCAGGATTTGAAAGGCTCTGTCTATTTCGGAGGTCGATATGATAAGCTTTCGGAAATCAGTGCCGAAAAAGGGTTGACTTGGGATGTTCTTATAGTTGATGAAGCCCATGAGGGTGTAGATACCTATAAAACAGATACGGCATTTAACCATATCCGCCGTAAGTGGACACTGCATCTTTCGGGTACACCTTTCAAAGCCTTGGCAAACGATAAATTTCCCGAAAGTGCTATTTATAACTGGACATATGCCGATGAACAGAAGAAAAAGCGTGATTGGGATGCTTCCAGAGAGACTGAAAATCCCTATGCAAAACTGCCACGGTTATCTCTTTTCACATATCAAATGTCAGATATTGTTCGTGACAAGCTTAAAAGAGGCATAGAGCTTACAGAAGATGATGTTACGGAGTTTGCATTTGACCTGAACGAATTTTTTATGACAAATGAGTCGGGAAAATTTGTTCACGATGCGGATGTTGATAAGTTCCTTGATGCGATGACACGGCAAGAGAAATTTCCGTTCTCCACACCCGAGCTTCGCAATGAATTAAAGCACACATTTTGGATACTTAATCGAGTAGCAAGCGCAAAGGCTCTTGCAAAGAAGCTGAAGCTACATCCCGTGTTTAAGAATTACAAAATAATTCTTGCCGCCGGTGACGGAAAGCTTGATGATGACGATGAAAACGAAAAGTCGTTCGATAAGGTTACAAAGGCAATTGCTGAGTATGACAAAACAATTACGCTTTCCGTCGGACAGCTTACCACAGGTGTAACGATTCCGGAATGGACAGCCGTTCTTATGCTATCGAATATGGCAAGTCCGGCTCTTTATATGCAGGCGGCATTTCGTGCACAGAATCCGTGCTTATTCACAGATAAAAACGGCGACTTATACAGAAAACAGAATGCTTATGTATTTGACTTTGATCCTGCCCGTACTCTTACAATTTTTGAACAGTTTGCAAATGACTTGATTCCCGAAACCTCCGGTGAAAAGGGTGACTTTGACAGTCGCAAACGGCTTGTGAGAGAGCTTTTGAACTTCTTTCCGGTTTACGGCGAAGACGAGGAAGGCTCTATGATAGAGCTTGATGCGGAAAAAGTGCTGACTATCCCTCGCCATATCCATGCGAGAGAGGTTGTGGAACATGGCTTTATGTCTAACTTCCTTTTTGCTAATATCGGCGGAATTTTCGGTGCTCCGAAAGAAATCATAGAAATCATAAACAATATGCAGGCTATTGAAGAACCGAAAGCCCTTGCTCCTGCTGAGGTTGATGAAACGACAGCCGAGGCATTGCATTTGAATGATGACGGAGAGGTTAAAATTCCAACCGAACAGATAATCGGGACAACAAGTGTGTTTTTCGGTGACAAGGTGTATGCCGATGTTGATGAACAGTTAGAATCCGCCGTTGAACAAATTAAAAAGCAGGTGGAGCTGACGCCTAATTCGAAGAAGGATGAGCTTAAGTCTTTACGGGAGCAATTCTCAAAACCGATTGCAGAGACACTTATGGAATCTGCCAAAGCACAGTACGGCGGCGATCTGAGAAAATCCACGCAAAGCCACTTGGAGCGTAAAATTCAAGAAACCACAGATACTGTTGTGACCCGTGAGTATGGTGATTACACAATTTATGATAATCAGCTTGCCAAAGAATGCAATGATAGGATTTATGAGGCGCAACAGTCCGGTGCCACTATGACTGAAATCACCAAAATTGACGAGGAATATGCCGCAAGGCGAATTCAAGGCTATTATGATATGGTGGAAAGCATAAACAAGAAACTTCATAGTGAGGAGACTGTTAAAAAAGCCGCTGAAGCCATTGTTGAAACCGTGGAAACCGAAAAAATGAATGCCGAGAAAGATTCGATTGAAGGCAGTGTTCGTGATCATCTTCGTGGATTTTCACGCACTATTCCCGCATTTCTTATGGCATACGGTGATGAGAACACAACGCTTGAAAACTTTGATGCTCTTGTGCCCGAAAATGTGTTTTGGGATGTCACGGTCAATCCGCAGAACGGTCAGGGCGTGACGCTCGACCAATTCCGTATGTTGCGTGACGGCGGTGATTATATAACAGAGAGCGGTGTGAAAAAACACTTTGACGGACATCTTTTCGATGAAGTTGTGTTTAATGATGCAGTTCAGGAGTTTATGAAAAAGCGAACTGAGCTTGCAGATTATTTTGAATCGAATCATAACGATGATATTTTTGATTATATTCCTCCGCAGCGAACAAACCAAATTTTTACACCGAAAAAGGTTGTGAGGGACATGGTTGATAGGCTTGAAAAGGAAAATCAGGGCTGTTTTGACGATCCGAATGCAACATTTGCAGATCTCTATATGAAGTCGGGAATGTATATAACGGAAATTGTCACAAGGCTGTATCAAAGCAAGCGTATGAAAGCTCTGTACCCTGTTGATTCCGAAAGGCTTAATCATATCTTTGCAAAACAGGTTTACGGTTGCGCTCCGACAGAAATAATATACCGTATTTGTTTGCGTTATATTCTCGGCTTCAGTAACAAAACGCATATTGACAAAAACAATATACGCCTTTGCGACACCTTACAATATGCAAAAAGCGGTACTATGGAAGAAGAAATGCGTAAATTATTTGATTTATGATTCGTTACATGGTGGCTGTTGCACAGCTGAATTATATATGCTCGCATATCTGAATCTCAAAACCGAAATTTCAAAAGCATAAAAACACCCACCGAATGCGGCGGTTCATTACGGAATCTTGTCGCAACATTCGGTGGGTGTTTTTTAAATTTGTCTTTATAGGAGTTAGTTTTATGTTTGATACGGTCATAAAGTAACTTGAAAATTCATACAATTAACTAACCATTCTTTATGGGGAGTTGATTGTATGAGAGATACGGTTCTTGACAGAGCTGTAGTGCTGGGTGAGTATATTCTTGAAACGGGTGCTACGGTAAGAGCCGCCGCAAAGGTTTTTAAAATCAGTAAATCTACTGTACATAAGGATGTGACGGAGCGCTTAATGCGCAGCGATCCGCAGCTTTACAAGGAGGTTAAAAAGGTGCTTGAAAAAAACAAACAGGAGCGACACATACGGGGCGGACTTGCAACCAGAAAAAAATATAAGGGCTTATGTGCCGAGAGTCGATAAAGGAAGCGATGCTTCAAATTTTAAATAAATACAGACGATATCTGCCGAAAAAGCGGCAGCAAAACAAAAAGTGCGTAAGAAGCTTGATTTTTTGCTTCTTACGCACTTTGGCTTTGTCACAAAAAATGATATACATTTTCAAAAGTGTGCGATTTTTGAAATATATCAAAAGAAGGGAGCTATCCCGTGCCGTATTTTGGCTTTTAGTATACGGTGTCTTTTTCTATGAACTGTCTTACTCTGAAGGAGGCACCTGTTTTTTCACATAAGCTTTTTGCTTTTTTTATATCCTCAGGCGATATAACATCAACAACCGTCATTGTAACCTCGCAGCCTTCCTTTACACAGTCTTGTGTAAATTTAAGCATGGCGTTAAATGCCTTTTTCGGATATATATTTTGTGTTATTGCATCATATTTTTCACTTGTAGTCTCATTTAGTGAAACCGACACCGAGTCTATAACCGAGCAGATATCCTTAGCTGTTGAACGGTTGTTTATAAGGTCTGAAAGACCGTTCGTATTAAGCCGTAATTTAATTTCGGGAGCTTTTGCTTTTACATATTTTGCGGTTTCGAGTAGAAGCTCAAGCTCGCTTGTAGGCTCGCCGTAGCCGCAGAAAACAGCACTTTTTGAGCTTGACCAGTCAAAGGCATCAACTGCCGCCTTTATTTCCTCTGCGGTAGGCTGAGCCTTGTGCCAAAGGGCCTTTGCCTGCCCGACGGTCTCCTTCTCGTTCCTTATACAAAAAGTACATCTGCAGGGGCATTTGTTTGTTATATTGAAGTAGGGTGTATTTTCAAAAATATAAATTATATCTGCCATATTTCATTCCTCACTATTCAATTATTTGATTTATCTTAACTGCGTCAAGAGCAAGACCCAATAAAATGAAGACAGCTGTGCTTCCGATTGCCTGAATTGCGTTGAACGGAAGCGATAATATTGCTGCTTTAAAGGAAAACATAATTCCTTCGGCGGTATAATATCCGAAAACAGTTATTAAGCCCGATATTACAGAAGCGATAATGCTTTTGGCATTTACTATTTTGAAATGCGCTTTTTTATTTTTTCTTAAAAACACCGTAGCCGCTGTGAACGGTAGAGTGATAAGTGCTTTGATTATTGCCGAGGCGGGAGCCCATATAGCTGCCCCTGCCAGTAAGTCCGCAAGAGCTCCTCCTATTGCCGCCGAAGCGACGGCGACGGGACCGAGTAGGCAGGCGGATATATAAATTACCGAATCACCGAAATGCACATAGCCTCCGTTAATGCCGGTAGGAACCTTAATAAAGGCCGTTGTAATGGCACACAGAGCGGCAAAAAGAGCGGCTAAGGAGGTTTTTTTAAGCCCTTTATTCATTTTTATTACTCCTTTAAATATTTTTTAGCAGCTGTTCAAAATCAATTCCGAAATTTCTGTTTTTCGCAAGGGTGGATTTTAAGCAACAGCCGATAAAGTCTACGGCTTCGTAAACCGCCTGCTCAAGACTCTCGCAGCTTAGCAGCTTGCCCGTAATAAAGGCGGAAAAAATATCTCCCGTGCCCGAAAAGCTGCTTTCTCCGCCGAGGGTTATCAGCTCGCTGTCAAACCGCTCCGAAGAGCCTTTTTTGAATACGAAGGTTGATATTTTTTCCGAGCTTTTAACACCGGTAACAACAACTGCCCTTGCTCCTGCTTCCAAAAGCCTTTGTGCACCCTTCTTAACATCGGTTTCACCGCTTAAGAGGATAAGCTCGCTGTGATTCGGTGTTATAACATCTGAAGCTGAGCAGATTTTTAAAAGCCCTTCAACTGTTTTTTGATTTGAAATTCCGTAGAGCTTACCTTCGTCGGCAACAGCCGGATCGGTAACAAGCAGCGTTTCGTCGCAGACAAATTCCTTTAAAAAATCAAGCACCGTAGCCGCCTGACGGCTATTCGGTAAAAAGCCGGAAAGCACAGCATTAAAGCTTACCTTAAGCTTTTTCCATTCTTCTGTGTATTTCGGTAAAAAGTCGGTAAGGTCACTGTAGGCATAGCTGTCAAATCCGGTTTGCGAAGTGAAAACACCGGTTACAACCGGTGAAACCGATATCCCCATAGAGCTCAGTATCGGAATAGCTGCTGTAAGCGAGCATTTTCCGAAGCCCGAAATATCGTTGATAACGGCGCAGCTTTTCATTCTTTTGCCCCCTTGCATATTTTACGCAAATATTATATAATATATCTGTGCTTTTTAAAATACACAGTTTTAATATTTTTTTGAGGTACAGTTGTGAAGAAATACGATGCTTTGTATTTGTCGATAAAAAATATGATAGAATCCGGAGAATTAAAAAAGGGTGATAGGCTTCTTTCGGTAAGAAAAGCGGCTGAAGAGTACGGCGTTTCGGTTACTACGGTTTCAAACGCTTATTTTGCACTCTGTGCGGACGGTTATATAATTTCAAAAGAAAAAAGCGGATATACGGTTTCGGCAAATGCAACAGACAGGGCGGTTAAGCCTAAGCGTGAAAGCAAGGATAAAATACACTATGACCTTTCCGGTAATAGGGCAGATGCTCAAAGCTTTGATGTAAGACTTTGGCAAAGATATGTTAAGAACGCTCTAAGGCAGAAGGAGAGGCTGCTTTCATACAGCGAGCCGCAGGGCGAATATGATCTTAGATGTGCAATATCCGATTATATAAGAAAAAGAAGAAATGTTATAGCCTCTCCCGACAGAATAGTTATCGGCGCAGGGGTTCAGTCGCTTTTATATATACTTTCCTCTCTTTTGAAGGTTAATGAAAAAAAGATGAGTATATCCTTTCCCGACGAAAGCTTCCTGCTTGGAAGAGAGACATTTAAGGCTGCGGGCTACGATATCCGTACTCGGGATAAGACAGCCGATGTCATATATGTTTCTCCCTCTCATATGACAAGATGGGGGGATGTTATGCCGATAAAGCGCCGCCTTGAGCTGGTAGCCTATTCGGATGAAAACGGAAAAACGGTTATAGAAGACGATTATGAAAACGAGCTGCTCTATAATGTTAAGCCCACACCCTCCTTGTATGCTCTCGGTAATAACAATATAATTTATATAGGCTCATTTTCGGCTATGCTTCTACCCGGGATACGAATAAGCTTTATGATTCTTACAGACAGTCTTTTTGCCGTATTTAAGAAAAACGAATTTAAATTTGCTCAAGCTGCCTCTAAAACCGAGCAAATAGCCCTGTGCGGATTTATAAACGACGGACATATACTTGCGCAAATAAGAAAGGCGAGGCGTATTTATTCTTATAAGGCAAAGGCGTTTGCCGCAATTTTGAAGGAAAAAGCTCCCGACCTTAATATAACGATAGGCGAAAATTCGCTTCAGATAAAGGTTGAATGTGATTATTTTGTCGGTAGTGAGGATTTTTTGAGGGAGGGAATAAGAGCTTTTTGCGAGCATTTTGAGGACGGAAGCTCGCTTCTTACTCTTTCGCCGTCTGCCGTGCCGCAGGAAAAGCTTTGCGATGCCGCCGATATACTTTTAAAAGTCCTTGAAAGATTAAGACAATAATGGTATAGTTAATTAGGTGAATTTGAAGAAATGTGAGCACGATATCGTTACACAAAAGGATGAAAGACATTGAAAAACAATATTTATGATGTTTGCATAATCGGTGGCGGAGCCGCCGGTCTGTGTGCTGCTGCCGCAATAAAAATGCAGGATATGAGCGTATCTGTAGCTGTTGCGGAGCAGCTTGACAGGGTAGGGAAAAAGCTTATAACCACCGGTAACGGAAGATGCAATATAACAAACAGGGTTATTTCGCTCGACAGATATCACGGCGAAAATAAGGAATTTGCAAGGTATGCCCTTGAAAGGTTTGACAATATATATACCGAAAGCTTTTTTGCGGAGCTCGGTGTTGTTTTTACTTATGACGAGCAGGGAAGAGCTTATCCCTATTCTTTTCAGGCCTCCTCTGTTGTGGATGCGCTGCGATTTTATGCTCTTAATAAAAATGTGGATATTAAAACAGGCATAAAAGTAACCGATATCGATAAAAAGAGCGGTCTTTATAAGGTACGCTTTGAGGGCGGCGAAATATACGCTCTTAATGTTATTTGCGCAGGTGGACTTTATTCCGGCGGCGCAAGGCTCGGAAGCAACGGAGCACTTTATGAAATTCTTAAAAAAATGGGCTATAAAACGGTTAAGACCGTGCCTTCTATTGTTCAAATTAAAACCGAAAATTCTCTGACGAAGGCTTTAAAAGGAATAAAGATAAATGCCGAGGTGTCTCTTTTGGCAGACGGTAAAGCCGTTAGGAGCGAGTACGGTGAGGTTTTGTTTTGCGATTACGGTCTTTCGGGGCCTCCGGTTATGCAGCTTTCGGGTTATTTGAGCAGGGTGTCGGGACAAAAGCAGATTTCTCTCGACCTTATGCCCGAGTACTCCTTTGATAAGCTGTTGGATATGCTTTCCTACCGTGTTGTAGTGCTAA
Source organism: uncultured Ruminococcus sp. (assembly GCA_964385735.1). Taxonomy (GTDB): domain Bacteria; phylum Bacillota; class Clostridia; order Oscillospirales; family Acutalibacteraceae; genus UBA737. The sequence goes on from CAYLQF010000034.1 coordinate 10,625, forward strand.
GGGGCAGAACACTTGAGGAATTTTTTACCGGAATGCTTAACAAGCGCCTCGGACAGGCTGCTTTAAAGCTTTGCGGGAAAAAGCTGTCAGACGGAGTGGATTCGCTTAAAAGCAGCGATTTAAAGAAGCTGGCAGCTCTCATAAAGCAGCTGAAAATCGATGCTTTGAAAACGGCGGGCTTTGAAAGCTCTCAGGTAACCTCCGGAGGTCTTGATACTAAGCTTTTTGACCCCAAAACCATGATGTCCGAAAGAGATAAAGGGCTTTATGCCATAGGTGAAATACTTGATATTGACGGTGACTGCGGGGGCTTCAACCTTCAGTGGGCATGGTCAAGCGCTATGTGTGCCGCAGAAGCGATCGTGACGGAGCTGTAATTAAATGATTTTATTAAATGATGTTCATATTCCGCTTGATGCGGACTTTTCCGATTTAAAGCCCATAGTGGCAAGGGAGCTGAAGCTTGGGATAAGGTCAGTTAAATCGGCCTCGCTTTACCGTAAGTCGGTTGATGCCAGAAGAAAAAACGATGTTCACTTCTGCTGCTCAATTACGGTTGAGCTTTATTCAAATGAGGACAGGGTGATAAGAAGCTGTAAAAAAGCAAAGCCCTTTGAAGAAAAAAGATACGATTTTTTAAGGGCTGAATTTGAGCCCTTAAAACGACCGGTGGTGGTGGGCTTTGGACCGGCAGGGATGCTTGCGGCATTAACCTTGGCAAGGGCGGGACTTCGGCCCATTATAATAGAAAGAGGGGCTGATGTTGATAGGCGAAGCCTTGATGTCGAAAATTTTCTGTCGGGAGGTCCGCTGAATACAGAATCGAATGTTCAATTCGGTGAGGGCGGTGCCGGCACCTTTTCGGACGGTAAGCTGAATACCGGTATAAAGGACCCTCGGTGCAGGGAAATACTTTCGCTTTTTGTCACCTTCGGAGCACCGAAAAGTATACTTACAGATGCAAAGCCACACATAGGAACGGATATTCTTAAGGCTACGGTTAAGAATTTGAGAAAGGAAATCGAAAATTGCGGCGGTGAGATTAGATTTAATTCAAGGCTTGAGTCTATCGATTTTTTTAATTCCGCAGTAAGCTCTATAACGGTAAACGGGGAGAAAATGGAAGCCGATTCGGTTTTTTTGGCTATAGGTCATTCTGCGAGGGACACCTTTGAAATGTTGAAATCAAAGGGAGTTTATATGATAAGAAAGCCGTTTGCAATGGGTGTAAGAATAGAGCATCTGCAGCAGGCTATAAACCGTGCCCTTTACGGAGCCTTTGCCGATAATCCCGCACTCGGCGCCGCTGATTACAAGCTTTCCGCTCATCTTGACAATAACAGAAGCGTTTATACATTTTGTATGTGCCCGGGCGGTGAGGTTATAAATGCTTCAAGCGAAAATAAGGGTATAGCGATAAACGGTATGAGCTACAGCGAAAGAAACGGTATTAACGCAAACAGCGCCCTGCTTGTCGGAATATCGCCGGATGATTTAGAGGGGGACGATCCTCTTGCGGGCTGTGTGCTCCAGCGCTCAATCGAGCAAAAGGCATATGCCTTTAAAAACGGAAAGGTCCCGATAACAACGGTAGGTAAGCTTGTTTACAATAAGGAGCAGAAGCTCGGGAGAATCAAGCCCACCGTAAAGCCCGATTTTGCTTTCTGCGATATCGAAAAAATATTGCCCGATTTTATAACCGAGAGCATTGCCGAGGCAATAAAAATATTTGCCCGAAAAATTGAGGGCTTTGATTGTGAGGATGCGATAATAAGCCTTCCTGAAACAAGAAGCTCTTCGCCTGTAAGGATAGTGAGAAACGAAAGCGGAGAGAGCGTATCCGCAAGGGGACTTTATCCCTGCGGAGAGGGAGCAGGCTATGCCGGCGGCATAATGTCGGCTGCGGCGGACGGTATGCGTCAGGCGGAGGCTTATATACGCCTTAAAAACAGATTGACTGCGGAATAAGGGTCGGTTATATATTCGGCAGAGGAAATAACGGGTGCGGTGCTTTCCTCAGGACTCGGCTTAGTAATCGGAATAAAAATACCGGCGTTGAGCTTTTTTCGTATGCAGATAATAAATCCGTTCATTGCTCTTACCGCCGCCTTTATATATCCCTCGTTTCCCTTAATGTGAGCGGTTATTTTCAAAAAGCTGTTGTCCTGTTCGATTGTTATAAACGAGGCCTTCCCTTCTGTCTTACATTTGTCTGCAATAGAGCAAAGCAGCGCTTCAAGTGCCCTTCTGTTTATAATTCCGCTTTCAATGCGGCTTGACTTAATGAAAACGGCGTAGCCTTTTGTAAGCAGTCTTGCGGTAATTGCGGCAGACAGCTCAAATATAACCGTTTGAATATCTGTGTGAGCTCCGAGGCTGCCGTTGCTTATTGCCGAGCAGAGCCAAAGCCTTTTTAGCATATCGGCCCGTGAGGCTGTGAGGGCTTTACCGAAGCGATGCAAAAGTGCCGATTTCAAAGCGGCAATATATATATCTGTTTTATTAGGTAAAAATTGCACATTTATCACCTCGCATACCATAGGTATTATGCCAATATTGATAAAAAATAAAAAAATTGTTAATTTTTAGACATAAGACCTTGCAAAACAGCAGAAAATAGGTTAAAATATACCACAGTAAATAATTTAGGAGGTTTTCTCTAATGGTTAAAGTTGCTATTAACGGTTTCGGTCGTATCGGTCGTTTGGCTTTCCGCCAAATGTTCGGTGCTGAGGGTTATGAGGTAGTTGCTATTAACGACCTTACCAGCCCCGCTATGCTTGCTCATCTTCTTAAGTACGATACCGCACAGGGCAGATATGCTCTTGCCGATAAGGTGACTGCCGGCGAAGACAGC
>CAYLQF010000035.1:0-13182 GCA_964385735.1 uncultured Ruminococcus sp.
ATATTTCTCGAATTAAAAGAAAAAACCGTAAGCTTGATAAGGGCTTACGGTCGGGAATTTAGACTTTAGATTAAATAAAAGCCATATTTCTCGAATTAAAAGAAAAAACCGTAAGCTTGATAAGGGCTTACGGTCGGGTGTTTAGACTTCAGATTAAATAAAAGTCATATTCCTCGAATTAAAAAATAAGGGAGGAAAGCTCTGCAAGGCGATAGATATCGAGGGCTTCGCCCCTTACATCCTGCGGCAAGCCCATTTTATCGAGAGCTACTTTAAGAGTATTTTTATCTATCCCCATAACATTTGAAACGGAATTCACAAGTGTTTTTCTGCGTTGTGAAAAGCAGGCGGAAACGAGGGCGAAGAAAAGCCGTTCGTTTTCAACCTCAACCGGAGGCTTATCCCGCATAACAAGCCTTATAACCGCAGAATCGACCTTAGGCTCGGGCGTAAAGCATTCCTTGCCGACGGTAAAAAGCATTTCGGGTATGGCGTAATAAAACACCTGTGCCGTAAACAGACCCGCCTGTCTTGAGCCTAAGGGGGCACATATTCTGTCTGCCACCTCACGCTGAACCATAACCGTGAGAGACTCAAAGCCGGCGCCTGAAGAAATCAGCGCCGATATGATTTTTGTTGTTATATAATAGGGCAGGTTTGCGCACACGGTAACTCTTTTGCAATCGGAAAGCTCCTCTGCCACAAGCGCCTTTATATCGGCTTTCAGAACATCCTTGAAAACTATTTTAACATTATCAAAGCCGCCGAGAGTTTTTTTAAGGACCGGCTCTAAGGTCTTATCGAGCTCAAGCGACACCACTTTTTTGGCGGTTTTCGCAAGCTCCGCCGTTAAAACGCCCATACCCGGGCCTATTTCAAGCACGCCGGTTTCACTATCGGCAGAGGCCAGAGCCATTTTCGGGCATATTTCGGGGTTGCTTAAAAAGTTTTGTCCGAGTGATTTTTTAAAGGAAAAGCCCTCTTTTGAAAGGAGAGCCTTTATTTGATTTATATCGGCGAGATTCATCTTTTTCCTTCCCTTGCGACGGTTTGCGTTTTATTTTTTGCTTTTATGCCTTCGCTTCGCAATAAATACAGCGGTAGGTTTTGCTTTCGCTGTCGGTAAGCCTGAAAATTTGGTCCAGCTCCTGCTCGGTAGTTGTAATGCATCTTGGGTTTTTGCATTTTATAACATTTTTAAGAGTATTCGGCATTCCTATACTGCGCTTCTGCTCAAGCACACCGTTTTTTATGATATTAACCGTTGCCGAGGGGTCTACAAAGCCGATAACATCAAAATTAAGCGGAATATCGCCGTCTATCTTGATAATATCCTTTTTTCCCATTTTTTTGCTCGGTACATTTTTAATGATAGCAACGGTTGTTTCAAGTCTGTCAAGGCCCAAAAGCTCATAAAGCCGCATACCGCTGCCGGCAGTAATATGGTCTATTACAATGCCGGTTGAAATAGAATCTACATTCACAGACTGCCTGCCTCCTTTAAAAGCTTAAGAATAAGTGCCATACGCATATATTTTCCGTTAAGCACCTGCTTAAAGTAGCAGGCCCTCGGGTCAGAGTCTATAGCAACGCTTATTTCGTTGACCCTCGGCAGCGGATGAAGTATAGCCAAATCCTTTTTTGCTCCTTTAAGCTTGTCGGGCGTAAGAATATAGCTGTCCTTAAGGCGTAAATAATCCTCCTCGTTGAAGAAGCGCTCTCGCTGAACACGGGTCATATACAAAATATCAAGCTCTCCTATTACAGCCTCTAAATCGGTTGTTTGGGTATAGGGAATATTGCTTTTCTTTATGGTATCTCGCTTTACATAGCTCGGAAGCTTCAGCTCCTCGGGCGAAATAAGCACAAGCCTTATGCCGGTATAACGGCTTAGAGCGGTTATAAGCGAATGTACCGTTCTGCCGAACTTTAAATCGCCGCAAAAGCCTACGGTTAAATTGTTAAGTCGACCCTTTTCTCGGCTTATCGTAAGCAAATCCGCAAGGGTTTGCGTGGGGTGACAATGACCGCCGTCCCCCGCATTGATAACCGGAACGGTTGCGTTATTTGCCGCAACCAAGGCGGCGCCCTCCTTAGGATGGCGCATAGCTATAATATCGGCATAGCAGGAAACAACTTTTGCGGTATCTGCCACGCTTTCGCCCTTAGAGGCCGAGGAGCTTTTTCCCTCGGAAAAGCCGAGCACATTACCGCCGAGCTCATACATAGCCGCCTCAAAGCTCAGCCTTGTGCGGGTTGACGGCTCGAAAAAGAGGGTCGCAAGCTTTTTGCCTGCACAAATATGCGCATATTTATCGGGATTTTCTATTATATCGGTTGCGGTGGCTATAAGCTCGCTTAGCTCCTCGACCGTTAAATCCGAAATATCGATAACACTTCTCATACAATACCCCTTTTAAGCCTTGGCACCGTTTATTTCCAGATAAGCCTTTATTCGGCTTACATTTTCGGCATTTTCAGGGCTCGCTTCAAGGTATTCGATAATATCGTAGGCATCAACCACGGAATATACGGGAAAACCGTATTTTTCGCTGATTTCCGACATTGCCGATTTTTCACCGAGTCCCTTTTCCTTACGGTCAACCATAACAAAGGCCGCCGCAACACGAACGCCATCAAGCCTGCTTAAAATTTCCATGCTTTCTCTTATGGCGGTGCCTGCGGTTATAACATCCTCAACGATTACAACCTCTTCACCATTTTGCGGCTTGTATCCGACGAAAACGCCGCCCTCGCCGTGGTCCTTTTCTTCCTTTCTGTTGAAGAAGAAGGGCAAATCAAGACCTTTTTCGGAAAGTGCGCAGGCAACCGAAACCGCTATCGGTATTCCCTTATAGGCAGGTCCGTAAAGCACGGTTTTTTTATCGCCGATTTTTTCAGCATAGGCCCTTGCGTAAAATTCGCCTAACTTCGATATTTGTCTGCCGGTTTTAATTTCTCCTGCATTTATAAAATACGGTATTTTTCTGCCTGATTTTGCGGTAAAATCACCGAATTTTAAAACTCCGGCATTTTCTAAAAATTCAATAAATTCAAGCTTGTAGCCTTCCATAGCTTATCTCCTTAATCGATAAATTCTTCAACACAGCGCATATAAGCCGCAACGGGATCGTCGGCAGCGGTTATGGGTCTGCCCACAACAATGTAATCGCTGCCGATTTTCTTGGCCTCGGCAGGGGTCATAACACGCTTTTGGTCGCCCTTGTCACCGTCGGCAAAGCGTACCCCGGGGGTTATCGTTAAAAATTCACTTCCGCAGACATTGTGTACCTTTTCGGCCTCAAGCGGTGAGCAAACCACACCGTCGAGCCCCGCTTTTTTCGTATTTAGAGCGTAGTGCATAACCACTCTGTCGATAGGCTCTTTTATAAGCAGGTCGTTTTCCATAGCTTCCTGATTGGTAGAGGTAAGCTGTGTTACGGCTATGAGCAGGGGTCGTGTGCCGTCGGGTCTTGTAAGCCCCTCAAGTGCCGCCTGCATCATAGCGGTCGTGCCGCCTGCGTGAAGATTGCAAATATCCACATCAAGTCCCGAAAGCACAGCCATAGCCTTTTTAACGGTATTCGGTATATCGTGAAGCTTTAAATCGAGAAATATTTTATGTCCTCTGCGTTTAATTTCCTTGACAATTGAAGGTCCTTCCGCATAAAAAAGCTCCATACCTATCTTAACAAACGGCTTTTTTCCCTTGAACAGGTCTAAAAACTCAAAGGTTTTTTCGGCAGACGAAAAATCGCAGGCCACAATAACATCCTTACCCATTGTTTACTCCTCCTATAATATCGGAAAGCTTGTTTATTTTATATTTTTTCATTACACGGGGCAAATCGTTTATTATATCACGGCAGGCATACGGGTTTATTAAATTTGCCGCTCCTATCTCTACCGCCGTGGCACCGGCGAGCATCATTTCGATAACATCCTCTGCGGAGCTCACACCGCCCATACCTATAACCGGCACGCTTACGGCATTTGCCACCTGATACACCATTCTTACGGCAACCGGAAAAATTGCCGGACCCGAAAAGCCGCCCATTTTATTTGCTATAACCGGCTTTTTTGTTTTTAGGTCTATCCTCATACCGAGCAGAGTGTTTATAAGACTTATGCCGTCCGCACCGGCTGCCTCGCAGGCAGTTGCTATGCTTACAATATCGGTAACATTCGGTGAAAGCTTCGCTATAACCGGCTTTGCCGTAACGCTTTTTACCGCCCTTATTACCTCTGCCGCAGCCTCGGGGTCCGTTCCGAAGCTCATTCCTCCGCCGTGAACATTCGGACAGCTTATGTTAACCTCAAGCCAGCCTACCTGCTCCTCGCTGTCAAGCCTTTGGCAGGTATAGGCGTAGTCCTCTACACAAAAGCCGCTTACATTTGCCATAACCTTTTTATTAAAGCATTTTTTAAGGCGGGGCAGCTCCTCCGAAATAACACGGTCAACCCCCGGGTTTTGAAGCCCCACGGCATTTATCATACCGGCGGTGCATTCCGCAATTCGAGGAGTGGGATTACCGAAGCGAGTGTCCTTAGTGGTGCCCTTAAAGGAGAAGGTACCAAGGCAGTTTATATCGTAAATTTCCGAAAACTCATACCCGAAGCCAAAGGTGCCGGAGGCCGGAATTACGGGATTATCAAGCATAATCCCGCAAAGGTCAACGCTTAAAGCTCCCATAATATTTCCTCCTTTTTCATAACGGGACCGTCCTTACAAATACGCTTATAGCCTGTAACGGTTTTGCAGGAGCAGCCCATACAGGCACCGAAGCCGCAGCCCATACGCTCCTCGAAGCTTAGCTGACCGCTTGACTTCGCAGCCTTATAAACCGCCTTCAGCATAGGCTCAGGGCCGCAGGTGTAAAAATAAGTGTAATTTTCGGGGAGGGCATCTGTTACAAAGCCCTTTACGCCGTAGGAGCCGTCTGCCGTAGCAACCGTGACATCACAGCCCAGCTCCCTGAATTCTTGCTCGCAGAATACCTCTGCTTTGGTGTTAAAGCCCAGCACGACCGACACGCTTTTTCCCTGAGCCAAAAGCATTTTTGCCAGCATATAAAGCGGCGGTACGCCGACGCCTCCGCCGAGAAGCAGCGGTGCATCTCCCGAAAGGCTTAAATCATAGCCGTTTCCGAGCCCTGTAAGCACATCAAGCCTTTCTCCTACTTTCATTTTTGTCATTTTTTCCGTGCCCGAGCCTACCGCTTTGTAAATTATTGTGACCGAGGTCTCGTCTTTATCGTAAACCGAAATCGGGCGCCTTAAATAAAAACCGTCAAGCCTTATGTTTATAAACTGTCCCGAGGCGGTGATTTCACTTACATCGCCCGAGAGGCGCATTCTGTAAACGCTTTCGGTAAGCCTTTTGTTTTCACATATTTCAAAAATTCCCTGCTTCATTGCGACCTCTTTTTAAGCATCAATAGTAGATACGGTAAGGGTTGTTTCCTCTAATACATCAAGCAGCATTCTTACGGTATCAAGTGAGGTGAGCATTGTAACATTGTTTTCAGAGGCGCATCTGCGGATTGCAATACCGTCACCGTAATGCTTGCCCGAACGGATAGCTCTTGTGTTTATTACATAGCTTACATAACCGGCTCTTATAGAGTCAAGCACGGCCTGACTGCCCTCGCTCGGCTTATGCAAAATGCGTGTGCGAATACCGTTAGCCTTTAAATACTCGCCTGTAAGGGTGGTGGCTTCAATGTTAAAGCCCATATTGTAAAAGCGGCGTATCAGCGGCAGAGTTTCAGCCTTGTCCTCATCGGCAACGCTTACAACCACCGTGCCGTAATTCTGAAGCCTCATTCCCGAGGCCTGCAAGGCCTTGTAAAGCGCACGGTTGAGCTTATCGTCATAGCCGATAGCTTCTCCGGTAGACTTCATTTCAGGTGAAAGATAGGCATCAAGACCCTTGATTTTGTTGAAGGAAAATACCGGAACCTTTACATAGTGGCGCTTTTTTTCATCGGGATAAATATCGAATATGCCCTGCTCCTTAAGGGATTTTCCGAGTATCACCTCGGTTGCGATATCCGCAAGGCTGTAGCCCGTAGCCTTTGAAAGGAAGGGTACGGTTCTTGAGGAGCGTGGATTAACCTCGATAATATAAACATCATCGTTTTCATCAACTATAAATTGGATGTTGTAAAGACCTATAATGCCTATCCCGAGGCCGAGCTTTTTGGCGTACTGTAAAATCGTCCCCTTTACCTTGTTTGAAATGCTGAAGGTGGGGTATACGCTTATAGAGTCCCCCGAATGTATGCCTGTTCGCTCTACAAGCTCCATAATTCCGGGGACAAATACATTTTTACCGTCGCAAACAGCGTCTATTTCAACCTCCTTGCCACGAATGTATTTATCAACCAAAACCGGCTTGTCCTCATCGATTTCAACGGCTGTTTTAAGATAGCTTCTAAGGTCCTCCTCCTTAGATACAATCTGCATTGCTCTGCCGCCCAAAGCAAAGCTGGGTCGAACACCAACGGGATAGCCACTTTCCTCGGCGGCTTTTACACCGTCCTCAATATTGGTAACGGCCTTACCCTGCGGCTGAGGAATTTTAAGCTCCTCAAGTATTTTTTCAAAGCTGTCTCGGTTTTCGGCACGCTCGATAGCGGCACAGTCTGTGCCTATAAGCTTAACGCCCCTTTGCATAAGCGGCTCGGCAAGATTTATTGCCGTTTGTCCGCCGAGAGAGGCAATAACGCCCTCGGGCTGTTCAAAATCGATTATCGCCATAACATCCTCGGGAGTAAGAGGCTCGAAATAAAGCTTGTCTGCTGTGGTGTAATCGGTGGAAACGGTTTCGGGGTTGTTGTTTATAATGATAGCCTCGTAGCCCTCACGCCTGATAGTTTGTACGGCGTGAACCGTGGAATAGTCGAACTCAACACCCTGACCTATGCGTATCGGGCCGGCGCCCAGAACCACAATTTTTCTTTTGTCGGTAAGTCTGGAGGCATTTTGACCTGTGTATGAGGAGTAAAGGTAAGCGATATACTTGCCTGTATGAAGAGTATCGACCATTTTGAAGATAGGGGTAATGCCGCTTGCCTTACGCATATTGTAAACCGCTGTCTCGTTTACGCCCCATACCGCCGCAATGTACTTGTCCGAAAAGCCCATAATTTTGGCATTTTTAAGCATTTCGGCGGATTTGTCATTCTTAAGCTGCTTTTCCGCCGACACTATTTTTTTAAAGGCTTCAAGGAAAAGCGGAGTAATCATAGTAGCCCTGTGAATGGTATCTACGGAAACGCCTCGGCGTAAAAGCTCGAACACGGCATAAATGTTATCGTCCTTAAATTCGCTTATGTAATCGAAAATTTCACCGTCGGTCATATTGTCAAATTTTGCGATATGGAAGTGACATACGCCGGTTTCCAGCGAACGAACCGACTTTAAAAGACATTCCTCAAGCGTAGACCCTATGCCCATAACCTCGCCGGTCGCCTTCATCTGAGTGCCTAAGGTGTTAGGTGCATCGACAAATTTATCGAACGGGAAGCGAGGAAGCTTTGCAACTATATAATCAAGGCTCGGCTCGATTGCGGCGGTACCGCCTGCAACCGGAATTTCCTCAAGCGCCATACCGAGAGCTATTTTTGCGGTAACTCTCGCTATCGGATATCCGCTCGCCTTAGAGGCAAGTGCCGAGGAGCGGGAAACACGGGGGTTGACCTCTATTAGATAATATTCGCTTGAATAGGGGTTAAGCGCAAACTGTACATTGCAGCCGCCCTCTATTTTAAGCTCCCTTATTATTTTGATAGCGCTGTCGTTGAGCATTTTAAGGTCGTGCTCATTCAGAGATAAAATAGGCGCAACAACGGCAGAGTCACCAGTGTGTATACCCACGGGGTCAATATTTTCCATACCGCAAATGGTTATTGCGGTATCGTTGGAGTCACGCATAACCTCGAACTCGATTTCCTTATAGCCCTTAACGCTTTTTTCGACAAGCACCTGATGAACAGGGGAAAGCTTAAAGGCGTTTGAGCCTATCTCCATAAGCTCCTCCTCGTTGCTTGCAAAGCCGCCGCCTGTGCCGCCCAAGGTAAATGCCGGACGAAGCACGACGGGGTAGCCGATTTTTTCGGCGGCTGCCCTTGCCTCGTCAAGACCGTAGGTTATTTCGGAGGGGATAACCGGCTCGCCTATGGATTCACACATTTCCTTAAAAAGCTCACGGTCCTCAGCCCGTTCTATGCTTTCGCTTGAATTGCCCAAAAGCTCAACTCCGCATTCCTTTAAAATGCCCTTCTTTTCAAGCTGCATTGCAAGATTAAGTCCGGTTTGACCGCCTATTCCGGGGACAATGGCATCGGGGCGCTCGTAGCGCAAAATTTTAGCTATGTATTCAAGTGTCAGCGGCTCCATATAAACCTTATCTGCAATGGAGGTATCGGTCATAATAGTTGCGGGGTTGGAGTTGCAGAGTATTACCTCATAGCCCTCCTCCTTAAGAGCAAGGCAGGCCTGAGTGCCCGCATAGTCGAATTCCGCCGCCTGACCTATAACAATCGGACCGGAGCCTATAATCAATACCTTTTTAATGTCTGTTCTTTTTGCCATTTTCAGTTCCTCCTGTTAATTCTTGTATACAAGCTTGTTTTCGCAAACCGTTATATAGCATTTTCCGAAAATTTCCGTTCCCTCAAACGGAGTTGACCTGCCCTTTGAAAGAAAGCCTTTCGGATTTATTTTATAGCATTCGTTTAAATTCCAAACGGTAAAATCACAGCCTATCGGTATACCGAAGCGTTTTCTCGGATTTATTGCCATAAGCTCTATAAGCCTTTCGAGGGTTATTATACCGCTCCTTACAAGGTGTGTATATAAAAGACCGAAGGCTGTTTCAAGTCCCACTATGCCGAAGGCGCTTTTTTCTAATCCCTTAGCCTTTTCCTCTGCACTGTGCGGTGCATGGTCGGTAGCTATCATATCTACGGTACCGTCCCGTATTCCCTCAATAAGAGCCTGTCTGTCTTCCCTTGAGCGAAGCGGAGGGTTCATTTTAAAGCGCCCCTCCTCCTTTAAATTGTTTTCGTCTAAAATCAAATAGTGGGGTGCGGTCTCGCAGGTTATATTAAGGCCCTCTGCCTTGGCTTTTCGTATCAAAGCAACGCTTTCCTTGCAGGAAATGTGGCAGATGTGGTAGGCACAGCCTGTTTTTCTTACAAGCTCGATATCACGCTCTATCGGCTTCCATTCGCTTTCGCTGCATATGCCTCTGTGACGGTGAGCCCTTGCATATGAGCCCTTGTGTATGTAGCCGCCCTGTAAAAGGGAATTATCCTCACAGTGGGCTGTGATTATTTTATTAAGAGCCTTTGCCTTAAGCATTGCTTTTTCCATAAGCTCGGCAGACTGCACACCCTTGCCGTCGTCCGAAAAGGCTATTACGCTGTCTGCCATACCCTCCATATCGGAAAGGTTCTCGCCCAGCTGCCCTGCGGTAATCGCTCCGTAAGGGTAAACTCTTATTTTCGCATCTCTTTTTATTGCCTCGATTTGCGGCTTAAGATTTTCCATACTGTCGGGCACGGGGCTTAAATTCGGCATACTGCAAGCCGCCGTATAGCCCCCGTGAGCCGCTGCCGAGGAGCCGGATAAAATTGTTTCCTTATAAGAAAATCCCGGCTCACGAAAATGCACATGCACATCGCAAAAGCCGGGAAATACAGTATAATCGGCTGTGTTAAAGGCTTTATTTAAGGTGAGAAAAGCCATAGCAGCCTCGGCTGCTACACCGTATTCCTTAAAGCCAATTAAAGCAGCACCCATATTGTTCCTTTCCGCAGGTATAAAAAAAGCCCTGCCGATATGGCAAGACGGCACTATAAAGCAGAGTGCGCCCACGCACCCGACCGGCTACAATATGCTTCATCTTGCGATATCTCTGTATCGTTTTAAAGATTGTTTTTTGTATTATAGCATTTATTGCTCGGATTTTCAAGCATAAATAAAAACATTTGCGCAACATTTCCGTAACTGCCGAAGCAAGGTATGAGCAAGGCTGATTTTTTGTCGAGAATTACCCTAAAGGCACGGCTTTAAGACTGAAATTAAACCTTTGGCCGCTCGCACCGCCTCGGTTGGGATGCTTAACGGGCTTTTAAAGAAAATTATTGTTGAGAAAATCAAAGCGGTGTGATATAATACCGACAGTAGGGTCTTGCGAATTTCGTTAGAGACCATTTAATAATTATCGTTTAAAAGGCGTATATTTAAAATTTTATTTTGGAGTGAAAAGCTTGGATAACAGATATGAAAGCAAGGTAATAGCGGAGCTTAACGAACTTTTTGAGGAGCAGGGTTTCAAGCCCGAAAACGGACTTTTCAAAAACAAAACAAAGGCGGTTAAAATAAGCTATGATGAGGCTCGGCAAAGCTATTTGCTCGCAGCCGCAGATATAGACGAGGAGGGTAATGTCGGTGATTTTGCCGAGCTTTCGAGCTGGCTTTTCGACGATTCTCAAACCGAAGCCGATGCAGAAGCCGTGGGAATTGATTTTACAGACACCCTAAGAAAGAGCTTGGGACTTAAAGCCCGTGCGGTGGCAGGAGCAGCGGTTGAGCTGCCGACTGCCGAAAAGGGTACCTCGATTAAAATAGCCGGCTTCACCAAAAAGGTGCTGGATGTTTATCCTCAGTTTAAGGACAGCTACAAGGAGCATATTGCGAAATACGGAAATTTCCTTTATCTTCATTTTTTCGGTGAAACACTGGTTTTGCAAATTAAGGAAACCTTAAAGCAAAATAACAAAAAAAGCCGCAAAAAGCTTTTCGAAATGCTTGAAAATGCGTACATAAACGGCGATAAGGAAACCGTTAATGCGGTCGTTTCGGTGCTTGCCGCTGCTGCCTTTAACGATGAGCAGGCAAGGGTGGCTATAGATGAAATGCTTTCGGAAAATTTGCATTTTAAGTCTTCGTTCGATAATTTCCTGCCGGTATTGGCCTCAAAAAAGAAATTAAAGGAAGCCTTCGGCATAAGCTGAAGAAAAATACAATAAGGGGTGCTTTGTATGACTACGGAAATAATCCTGCTGATAATAGCCGCTGCTGCGGTAATGCTTTTTTCAAACATAAGGGTGGTTCCTCAGGCAACTCAGTATGTTATCGAATTTCTCGGAAAATATAAAACCGTTTGGGAAGCGGGAATTCATGTTAAAATCCCGTTTATCGAAAGGATTGCGAATAAGATAACCTTAAAGGAACAGGTTATGGACTCACCGCCTCAGCCGGTTATAACTAAGGATAATGTTACTATGCAGATAGACACGGTGGTTTATTTTTGCATTTTCGATGCAAAGCTTTATACCTACGGTGCGGTTAACCCGATAAACGCCCTTGAAAATCTTACTGCAACAACACTCAGAAATTTAGTCGGTGAGCTTGAGCTTGACGGTACGCTTACCTCAAGGGATACAATAAACAGCAAAATGACCGAAATTTTAGATGAAGCCACCGACAAATGGGGAATGAAGGTTACCCGTGTTGAGCTTAAAAACATTATTCCTCCTGCGGAAATTCAAAATGCAATGGAAAAGCAGATGAAGGCCGAGCGTGACAGGCGAGAAACCCTGCTTCAGGCAGAGGGCCACAAGGCTGCGGCGATAACAAGAGCCGAGGGTGACAAGCAGGCGATGATTCTTGAGGCTGAGGGTGAGCGTGACGCCAGAATAGCAAGAGCCGAGGGCGAGGCCAAAGCCATATATCTTTCGAAAAAAGCCGAGGCGGACGGTCTTGCGGCACTTAAGGCGGCAGGTGCAGACACCGCTGTTTTAGAGCTGAAAAAATATGAGGCCCTTGTTAATATGGCTAACGGAAAGGCGGCAAAGCTTATTATTCCCACCGATGCCGTAAATGCGGTTACGAATTCTTCTATATTTACCGAGGCTACCGGTCTCGGCAACGAAATCAAGCCTGAGCCCGAGAGGGCAACCCCCAAAAAAGCAGACCCCTGTTGCGACTGAAAAAATATTTTGAAGCAAAGGAAGCTTTAATATGGATAATAACAATGCTGAGCTTTTAAAAACAGCCTCGCTTTTTAAAATAAGCGGTACTCCCGTTTCAATAGAGCGTTACGGAAACGGACATATTAACGATACATATCTTTTGATAACCCAAAAAGACGGTAAAGAAACAAAATATATTTTTCAGGGCATAAACGGCAGCGTTTTTAAGCTTCCCGAGCAGATAATGGAAAATATCGAAAAGGTTACCGAATTTTTGCGCCGCAAAAGCAGCGGCGAAAAGGTAATGTCGCTGGTCCCGACCGAGAGCGGCGGATATTTTTATAAGGATAAAAGCGGCAAATTTTGGAGAATGTACGACTTTATAGAAAATTCCCTTTGCCTTGACAGGGTCGACAGCGTAACCGATTTTTATGAGTGTGCCGTTGCTTTTGGAAGCTTTCAAAGAGACCTTGCCGATTTTCCGGCCGATACTCTCTTTGAAACCATACCTGATTTTCATAATACCGAAAAGCGTTATAACGATTTTTTAAACTCTGTTTCGAAAAATGCCTCCGGTAGGGCGCAAAATGCCGAGGCTGAGATAGAGTTTATTAAGGAAAGGGCAGATTTTTATCCTCTGCTTTTCAGCGCTCACAAAAACGGTGCCTTGCCCTTAAAGGTAACTCATAATGATACCAAATCCAACAATGTTATGCTTGATGCCGATACCCATAAGGCGCTTTGTGTTATAGACCTTGATACTATTATGCCGGGATTTTCGGTAACGGATTTCGGTGATGCGGTGCGCTTCGGTGCTTCAACTGCCGCCGAGGATGAGCCCGACCTCGAAAAGGTTAAATTCAGTCTTGAGCTTTACAACGCTTATCTGAACGGCTTTTTGGAGGGCTGCGGAGGTATGCTTTCAAATGAAGAAATAATGCTGCTTCCGGAGGGCGCAAAAATGATGACGCTTGAATGCGGTATGCGCTTTTTGGCAGACTATATCGACGGAGATGTATATTTTAAAACCGCCTATCCCGAGCACAATCTGGTAAGAGCGAGAACTCAGCTTAAGCTTGCGGCGGATATGGAGCGTGCTTGGGAGGAGCTGAAGGCTCTTTCCGAGAAGCATTGTAAATAAGTCTTAACAATTTAATGCTATGAAGCCCCGACCTTTTTCAAAAAGGTCGGGGCT
>CAYLQF010000036.1:0-13134 GCA_964385735.1 uncultured Ruminococcus sp.
TTGATCATCTGATATGCTGCCTGAACATTATCAAAGCCGTCAAGAGGGATAGCGTTGTTAACCCTCGGATCGTGTGCGTCAAAGGTTATAATGTTTTTAACACCCATTGCAACAAGCTCCTGAAGTGCCATTGCACAGTCCATAGATTCTCTTGTAGTTCTCCTGTGCTGCCTGCCTTCATAAAGCATAGGCATTATAACCGTTATCCTTCTTGCTTTACCGCCAAAGGCCGCAATAACACGCTTTAAATCCTGAAAATGGTCGTCAGGACTCATCGGCACGGTCTTACCGTACATTTTGTATGTCACATTGTAGTTGAAGCAATCGCAGATTATGAAAGCATCGAGACCTCTTGCAGTATGGTTTAATACAGCCTTTGCCTCGCCTGTTCCGAATCTCGGACAGTTTGCTCCCACAACAAAGGATTCATCCTCCGGAATATTTCGCCATTGCTTCAGGTAATAGTCAACATCAGCCGAAATACCCTCACAGCCTCTCATGCTTACGATGGCAAGATCGCCATAGGGCGTGTGTTTAAAATCAATACCGGACATATAACCTCTCCTTAATAAATTTCTTCAAAGCCGATTACAGCATAAATTCAATGACACTATTCTCTTTGAAACGGCGAGCCGTTATCTTAGTGATTATGTGCTGTTGAGCTTATGCTTTAATGCTCCCTAAGCCGTCGGCAGGTCACAGCCGCTGCGGCACAAGGCTATTATACCACATTTTTTTCGACAAAAAAAGACCTTTTTTAATAAAAGATAATTTTTTTAGCAGAAAATCAATTGATTATAAGTAACAGTTTTGTTATAATAGTATTAAAATCAAACCTACGGAGGAATTTAATATGCCAAAGGTTATATTATTAAGTCATACACCGGAGCCTGAAAAAACGGTTGCCTGCGCAGCAAAGCTTTGCTACAGCTCATCCTCAATAGAGGAGCTTCACGACGGACTTACCGAGGAAAAGGTGAATTCGTTTGTTGAAATGCTGTCCGATCTCGGACATGAAAGTCCTATAGAGCACGCAAGCTATACTTTCGGTATACAGGGGGTATCACGCTCGCTTCTCGCTCAGATAACAAGACATAGAATGGCTTCATTTTCGGTTAAAAGCCAAAGGTATGTAAAGGAAGGCTCCTTTGAATATGTAACGCCGCCCGAAATAGCTCAAATGCCCGAGGTGCTTGAGCTTTACGAAAAAACAATGCAGGCAGATCAGGAGGCCTATGATGCCATAGCACAGCTGCTTACAGCTAAGCATAAGGAGGCTTTCCTGAAGGACGGTAAGGATGAAAAAACAGCCTCAAGGCTTGCTCAGAAAAAAGCAATAGAGGATGCAAGATTTGTTCTTCCGAACGCTTGTGAAACCCAGATGGTTGTTACAATGAATGCCCGTTCGCTGCTTAATTTTTTCCGCCTTCGCTGCTGTAACAGAGCTCAGTGGGAGATAAGAGAGGTTGCCGACCAGATGCTTGCTCTCGTTTATAGGGTCTCTCCGCAGCTTTTCAAAAAGGCAGGGCCTCCTTGCGTTAAGGGTGTATGCCCCGAAGGAAAAATGTCCTGCGGAAAAATAAATGAAGTGAGAACCCACTATGAGGAGCTGAAGAAGCAATGGGAAGGCTGATTGTTATTGAGGGACTTGACGGAAGCGGAAAGTCAACTCAGCTTGAAATTCTTGCAAAAAGGCTTGCCGATATGGGAATTGAAAATAAAACCGTTTCCTTTCCCGACTACCAAAGTGATTCAAGCGCTCTGGTAAGAATGTATCTTGAAGGGAAATTCGGCAGCAAGCCCTCTGATGTCAATGCATATGCAGCCTCCGTTTTTTATACTGTGGACAGATACGCTTCTTATAAGGAAGGCTGGGGAAGCTATTATGAAAACGGCGGTGTTGTTCTTTCCGGAAGATATACAACCTCAAATGCAATTCATCAGGCCTCAAAGCTGAAAGCAGAAGAAAGAGAGCCCTTTCTTAATTGGCTTTATGACCTTGAATACGGCAAAATAGGTATTCCTAAGCCCGATAAGGTTATTTATCTTGATATGCCGGTGAAGGTTTCTCAAAAATTGTTAAGTCACAGATATAACGGCGACGAATCGAAAAAGGATATTCACGAAAGCGATCTTGAATATTTAACCGCCTGCAGGCAGGCGGCAGAGCTTGCCGTAAGGGTCTCCGGTTGGACTGAAATCAGCTGTGCACAGGGCGATGAAGCAAGAACAGTTGAAGCAATATCCGATGATGTCCTGAATGAAGTAATAAAAACGCTGAGGTAAATTTATGATATATCTTTTTCTTGCGGACGGCTTTGAGGAAACAGAAGCTATTGTTCCTCTTGATATGCTAAGGCGGGCAGGTGCCTCGGTTGAAACGGTAGGTATAGGCAAAAAAACAGTCACAGGCTCGCATAAAATATCCTTAAATTGTGATATAACCGATGAAGAAGCCTCATTTAACGGTCTTGAGGGTATAATTCTCCCCGGTGGTATGCCGGGAACGCTTAATCTTAAAAACAGCGTTACGGTAAACGACTTTATTGATTTTTCTTATGAAAACGGTCTTATCATCGGCGCAATATGCGCAGCTCCGAGCATTCTCGGTGAAAAGGGCTTGCTTCGTGGTAAAAAAGCCGTATGCTATCCAGGGTTTGAGGATAAGCTTATCGGTGCAAGCCTATGTAACAGGGCTGTTGTGCAGGACGGCAGTATAATAACCGCAAAGGGTGCAGGTAATGCCCTTGAATTTGCTTTTTGCCTTGTTTCGGCACTTAAAAACGATAAAACGGCGAACGGAATTAAAGACTCCGTTTGCAGTGAGCATTAACTCAGGAGGAAAGCTATGAGTGAGGATAGGTTTGGCTTAGGTGATGAAAATACCAAAAAGCAAAGCACCGAGCAATCCGCAAAGGATGATTTTGTTATAGGCGAGGGCTTTGTTATAAACGAAATACCCGATGATGGGCTTTTGGACGGACTTGATATAACCGATTACGATGAGGAGCTTTATTCTGAAAAAAAGGCAATCAGAAAAAGTGTTAAAAAAACCGTTATTTGGGTTGTCTGTATAGTCGTAATCGCCGTAGCCCTTGCTTTCGGCATAATATTTGTTGGAGCAGATTATCTCGGCATAGGCTTCGGCAGAGGAAAGAATGTTGCCGTGGAAATTCCGAAGGGCGCTTCAACTCAGGCCATAGCTGCGAAGCTTGAGGAGGCCGGAGCAGTAAAATGTCCGATTTTGTTCAGGCTTTATTCGAAGCTGAAGCATTTTGACGGTAAATACAAATACGGTCTGTATACCTTTGATAATGAAGCAGGCTATGCCTCGCTTGCGCAGATGCTTATGAATGAAGGTGCAGAGGCGGAAAGCGTTAAGGTTACTATTCCCGAGGGCTCTACTGTTGATGATATAGCAGAGCTTCTTGAAAAAAACAATGTTTGCACTAAGGCTGATTTTATTGAGGCTGTTCAGGAGGATGATTATAATTACGATTTTGTTTCGAAGATACCTACTGATAAGGTTTATTACCGATTAGAGGGCTACCTTTTCCCCGATACATATAACTTCTACAGCTATGATTCAAAGGAATGTGCTCATCTTGCGGTAGATACGATGCTTTCTAACCTTAATGCTAAGCTTGATAAGGATATGCTCGAAAAAATAGAAAAGAGCGATTATTCCTTCCACGAAATTATGACAATGGCATCTATAGTTGAGCTTGAGGCAGGCGGGAGCAAGGAGGAAATGTCCAATGTTGCCGCAGTTTTCTTTAACAGACTTGAAAGCGATGCTTTTACCACACTCGGCTCCTCTCCGACCCGTAAATATCCCTACGGCAACGGCAGATATGATACATATGTCAGTAAGGGGCTTCCTCCCGGGCCCTTATGCTCGGCGTCTGTCGCTTCTATAAAAGGCACCCTTAATCCTACGCAGAATTTTGATTATTTTTATTTCGTAACCGATGCAAAAATGAAATTTTACTATAATAAAACACTTGCTCAGCATAATTCTACCATAGCAAAGCTGAAGGCTGAAAAGAATTGGATATATGAAGAATAATATAAAAATACCGGAGCTGCTTTGTCCGGCAGGAGATCTTATAAGACTTAAAACGGCAATTGATTTCGGCGCAGATGCGGTATATCTTGCAGGTGAGGAGTTCGGTATGCGGACGGCATCGAGGAATTTTTCCTTTGATGACCTCAAGGCTGGCATAGAATATGCACATCAAAGAGGAAAAAAGGTACATATAGCCTGCAATGTTTTGCCGCACGACGGTGAATTTGAACGCCTGCCGGAATTTTTAAGGACAATAAACGACCTTTCGGCAGATGCCGTTATCGCTTCCGATATCGGAACAATAGAGGCTGTAAAAAGGTATGCTCCGAGCTGTGAGCTGCATATTTCCGTTCAGTCGGGAATAGTCAATTCGGCATCCGCAAACGCTTTTTATAAAATGGGTGCTAAGAGAATTGTGCTTGCAAGGGAGTTAAGTCTTGAGGAAATTGCAAGGATAAGGCAAAATACTCCCGAGGAGCTTGAGCTTGAAGCCTTTGCTCACGGCGCTATGTGCGTTTCCTTTTCGGCAAGATGCCTTCTTTCAAGCTATATGACAGGCAGGGATGCCAACAGGGGCGATTGTGCTCAACCCTGCCGTTGGAGCTATTCTCTTATGGAGCAGACAAGGCCTGGGCAGTATTTTGATATAACTCAAACCGATAAGGGAACTTACATTTTAAATGCAAATGATATGTGTATGGCGCCCTATCTTGATAAAATGGCGCAGAGCGGCGTATCAAGCATTAAAATCGAGGGAAGAGCAAAAACCGAATACTATGTTGCGGTTACTGCCAATGCCTACAGGGGAGCTCTTGACAGTCTTGCAGGCTCAAGCCTCGAAGCTTGGCGGCTTCCCGAATGGGTGAATGAGGAGCTTAATAAAATAAGCCATCGCACATATTCAACCGGCTTTTATTTCGGAAGGCCGGAAAACTCTCAAAGCTATAAGGATGCCGGATATATAAGAGATTACGCCCTTGCTGCCACGGTTGACGGATACGAAAACGGCTGCATTTCGGCAACCCTTAAGAATAAATTTTTAAGAGGCACCGTGCTTGACTGTCTTGAGGCGGGAAGTGAACCCTTTGAGGTTAATACCGATGCTCTTATGAATGAAAGCGGAGAGATTATCGACTCGGCACCGCATCCTATGCAAAAGCTTTTAATCCCATTTGAAAGGCCTGTTAAAACCGGCTCAATGCTGCGAATGAAAATGTAAAATCAAAAAAATCCGAGGCTCACGGTTAAAAGTTAGCCTCGGATTTTATCACATATTACTTCGTTTAGCCGGTCTGCCTGCTTTTATCCCTTGCCTTAACGGGATTAAGCATAAGTATAGCAGCTATTACAAGCAAAATGCCGAAAACGGAAATTATATCGAGGCTTTGCCCGAAAGCGATAAATCCCGTAAGAGCGGCAATCACCAGCTCTATGGAGGCTATTATCGAAGCCTTGCTCGGCTCCGTCAGCTTAAGAGAGGAGGTGTAAAGAAGATAAGGTATGACAGAGCTTACAAATCCCATAACAACGGCAAATAAAAATATTTTCGGGTCGGAGGTAACTTTTATGACAGTGTTTTTTATATCGGCAAAGGGCAAAGAGCCTATAAGTGCCGCAGAAAATGAGTATGTAATCACGGTAAGCGGGTGGTAGCCCTTGTTTATTGCACATCTTGTAAATATGCTGTAGAGTGCGTAGCAAAATCCCGCAAGCAGTCCGTAAATAATGCCCTTTTTCGAAAAGGAGGCCGAGCCTATAATGCCGGAGGTTAAAACGCATCCGCAAAGTGCGGTTATACAGGCAATGATTTTGGTGACCGTGAGCCTTTCCTTGAACAAAATCACCGAAATCAGAGTTACCGCTACGGGGGCTGTATAAAGTAATACAGCGGCAACCGCCGCAGAGGAGGCACTTATTGCTCTGAAATAACAAAAGCTGAAGGCAAGCAGACTTAAAATACCGTTTCCTATAAAAATCCAAAGGTCCTTTAGCTTTATTTTAAGCAGCTTCGGATTTGAAGCGGCGAGGAAAATCAGCATAAATACCGCTGTCAAAAGAACTCTGATAAAAACAAGAGACATTGTTTTTATACCTATTTTTTCGAACCCCTTAACGAAAATCGACATAACGCCCCAAAATATTCCTGCAAGAAGCGCAAACAGCGACCCTTTTAATGACCTTGACAATTTATGAGCACCCTTTCGTTAACATAGTATCCGATAAATTATAGCATATAAGACTTTTGAATGTAAATACTAATCTTGGGTGTTTATATGAAAAAAATAACTGTAAGGGAAGAAAGCATAATAGAAAGAAGATCGGTTATATGCTTTTTTGTCATAATATCAATGCTGATGAGCTGTGTGGCGAGAGTTGCCGTGATAACACAGAGTGATTATGCGGCTGTGGCGGCTGACCAATCGGGATACAGGATAACCGTAGGTACAATAAGGGGGACGATATACGATTGCAATATGATGCCTATTACAAATCAAAAGCGCAGGATAATCGCTGCGGTTTCTCCCACGCCCGAAGCAATAGTGGCTATAAGTGCTGCTTTGGAGGGCGAGGCGAAAAGCAGCGTTTTGTACGAGCTCAAGAACGGCAATCCGGCGGTATGCGAGGTTAAAAGCAAAATAAGTGCAAATGGAATTGCTTGCACCGAAATTTACGAAAATATAAGCTCCGATATGCCGGCAGAGCATATTATAGGCTATATAGACGGCGATAATCGAGGTGTTTCCGGCATACAGGCGGCGTATGACGATTTTCTTTATTGTGCTTCCTCGGTAGATGCCGTTTTTCAAAAAAACGGCAGGGGCGAATTACTTTACGGAATAGAACCGTATTTTGAAAATGACCTCAGCTGTGTAAACAAGGGCGTTGTTACAACGCTTGACCTTAATATTCAAAATATTGTTCAGGCAGCGTCGGAAAAAATTACAACCGGAGCGGTGGTTGTCGCCGACCCGTATAACGGAGAAATTAAGGCTATGCTGAGTAAGCCGGATTTTGATGCGTTGAGGGTGGCAGACTATTTAAATGCTGAAAATGCTCCGCTGTTAAATCGAGCACTTGCGAGCTACAGCGTGGGCTCGGCTTTTAAGCCGTGTGTGGCGGCTGCCGCAATCGAAAACAATATTACGGATTTCATCTTTGACTGTACGGGGAAAACATATATTATAGATAGGGATTTTCATTGCCACAAGCGCTCCGGACACGGGCTTATGGATCTTAAGGCTGCTCTGGCACAGTCATGTAACTGCTATTTTTACAATTTTGCTTTTAAAATAGGGGCTTCGGCAATATATAAGCAGGCAAGAAGCTTTAGCTTTGAGGGTAATATGAAAATCGGGAACGGGCTTGAAGCCTCGGAGGGGATTTTGCCGGATTTCAAAGCTATTTCGACCAATGCTGCCGCTCTTGCAAATCTCAGTATAGGACAGGGTAAGCTTTTGCTTTCTCCCGTTTCCATGCTGACGCTTTATTCGGCTATAGCTTCTGACGGCACTTATGTTATTCCCCACATAATAAAGGCGACTGTTTCGGAGGGAGCACCCGAGGAATATGCTTCCGGTAACAAAACAAGGGCTATGAGTGAAGAAACCGCAAAGCAGATAAGAGGATATTTATCTGCTGTTGTAAACGAAGGAACGGGAATTCAGGCAAAACCGAAAAGCACTACTGCGGCAGGTAAAACGGCAACAGCTCAAACAGGCAGGTTCGATTCCGACGGTAAGGAGATAAACAATGGCTGGTTTTGCGGCTTTTTTCCTGCGGAAAGTCCGAAATATACGGTTGTTGTTATGACAGAGGGTGCCTCCGAGGTTTCTGCCGCTTCCGTGTTTTCGCAAATAGCCGATTCGGTTACGGAATATGAAAAAACAAAATAGGGTCTTGACGGAAGCAGAAACAAGTGGTATAATTGTATACAGATATACAAGGAGAGTGGTTTGATGCTTGAAATATCGGGTAAAACTAACCTGCTTGAGCAGGATACATACAAATATTCTCTGCAGGATGTAGAGGAGCCGAATCTTTATCGTGATTTTTATACCTACGAGGATGTTCCGAGAATAGCCTTTAATCATCGCAGAGTTCCGCTCGGTATGCCTAAGGATATATGGATAACCGATACCTCCTTAAGAGACGGTCAGCAATCTGTAGAGCCGTATACGGTTGAGCAGATAGTTAATCTTTATAAGCTGATGTCAAGGCTCGGCGGACCCTATGGCATAATACGGCAGACGGAATTCTTCGTTTACAGTAAGAAGGACCGTGAAGCCGTTGAAAAATGTCAGGAGCTCGGACTTAAATTTCCGGAGATAACAACATGGATAAGAGCGAATAAAGAGGATTTTAAGCTTGTAAGAGACCTCGGTATAAGAGAAACCGGAATACTTGTTTCCTGCAGCGATTATCATATATTCAAAAAGCTTAAAATGACACGCCGTCAGGCGCTTGATACTTATCTTGCTGCAGTTGCTCAGGCTTTTGAGGCGGGAGTTATGCCGAGATGTCATCTTGAGGACATAACGAGAGCGGATTTTTACGGCTTTGTGGTGCCGTTTGTAAACGAGCTTATGAAGATGTCTAAGGAAGCGAAAATACCTGTGAGAATAAGAGCCTGTGATACTATGGGCTACGGTGTTCCTTATCCCGAGGTTGCGCTTCCGAGAAGCGTCCCCGGCATTATATACGGTCTGCAGCACTATTCCGATGTTCCGAGTGAAATGCTTGAATGGCACGGTCATAATGATTTTTACAAGGCTGTTGCAAATGCATCGACTGCATGGCTTTACGGAGCAAGTGCGGTAAATTGCTCTCTGCTCGGTATAGGTGAAAGAACGGGCAATGTTCCGCTTGAGGCTATGGTTATGGAGTATGCCTCGCTCAGAGGCTCGCTTGACGGTATGGACACTACGGTTATAACCGAGATAGCGGATTACTTCAAAAAGGAAATAGGCTATAAAATTTCTCCGATGACACCCTTTGTAGGCAGAAATTTCAATGTTACAAGGGCGGGCATTCATGCTGACGGGCTTTTGAAGGATCAGGAAATATATAATATATTCGATACTCAAAAAATTCTCGGTCGTCCGGCATCTGTTGTGCTCGGCAAAGCCTCGGGCCTTGCCGGAATAGCTTATTGGATAAATCAGAACTACCGTTTGGATAAAGAAAGCATCGTAGATAAGCACAGCGAGCTTGTTGTAAAAATGAAGGAATGGATAGACCGTGAGTATGAGGACGGTAGGCAAACCTCGCTTTCAACCGATGAAATAGAGGCAAAGATAGAAGAGCTTACAGGCGGAACTATGCCGAGACCTTGAATTAAGGCTTTATGCTAATACAACATAAAGAGGAGAAATTTATGATAGAACATAAAACAATTTCCCTTGCAGATCAGGTTTTCGAACACATCGAAAACGATATTTTACAGGGAAAATATCAACGGGGCGAGATTTTAACGGAATCTAAGCTCAGTGCTCAGCTCGGTGTCAGCCGAACGCCGATAAGGGAGGCACTTCGCCGTCTTAATCAGGAAAATCTTATTGAGGAAACGGGTAAGGGCTCCGTGGTTCTCGGCATAAGTGATGACGACCTTGCCGATATATTTCTTGTTCGCTCTAAAATCGAATGTCTTGCAACAGCTGCTGCCGCAAGCAGAGCAACTGCAGAGGAAAAGGAAGAGCTTTGCAGGGTGGTTGACCTTCAGGAGTTTTATCTTAATAAGCATGATGCCGACCAAATAAAGGGTATGGATAACCTCTTTCATGAGCTCATCTATAAAATAAGCGGAAGCACGGTTTTTTATGAGATACTTGTTCCTTTGCACAAAAAAATACAAAAATACCGTAAAGCATCCGTAGAAAGCGAAAGCAGGGCAAAGGCGTCTGTTGCGGAGCATAGAGAAATTCTTGCGGCAATAACAAAAAATGATGCTTCAACAGCTTCCGAGCTTACAGTAAAGCACATAAACAACGCATATAAACACATAACCGGAAAGGACTGAGCTTTTATGGGACTTACAATAGCACAAAAAATCATTAAATCTCATCTTATAAGCGGTGATATGACCGTCGGGAAAGAGGTGGCGCTTAAGATAGACCAAACTCTTACACAGGATGCTACGGGAACTATGGCATACCTTGAATTTGAAACTATGGGGCTTGAAAGGGTTAAGACCGAAAAAAGCGTTGCTTATATAGACCACAACACCCTACAGTCGGGCTTTGAAAACGCCGATGATCATAGGTACATTCAGTCGGTGACCGATAAGCACGGCATATATTTTTCCCGCCCCGGCAACGGAATATGTCATCAGGTGCATTTAGAGCGCTTCGGCAAGCCCGGTAAAACTCTAATAGGCTCCGATAGTCATACTCCCACTGGCGGCGGTATCGGAATGCTAGCAATGGGAGCCGGCGGACTTGATGTTGCGGTTGCCATGGGCGGCGGTGCTTATTACATAACCATGCCCAAGATGTATAAGGTTAACCTAAAGGGTAAGCTCAGACCGTTTGTAAGCGCCAAGGATATAAGCCTTGAAATATTGCGTATTCTTTCGGTTAAAGGCGGAGTCGGGGCTATAATAGAATGGGGCGGAGAGGGCATTAGTAGCCTTTCGGTGCCGGA
Source organism: uncultured Ruminococcus sp. (assembly GCA_964385735.1). Classification (GTDB taxonomy): domain Bacteria; phylum Bacillota; class Clostridia; order Oscillospirales; family Acutalibacteraceae; genus UBA737. Next base: position 10,709 of record CAYLQF010000036.1, read on the forward strand.
ACGGGCAACCATAACAAATATGGGAACCGAGCTCGGAGCTACAACCTCAATATTCCCGTCCGATGAGGTTACCAGAGAATTTCTTAAGGCAGAGGGCAGAGAAGAGGATTATGCTCCGCTTTCAAGCGATCCCGATGCTGTATACGATAAAACGATAGAAATCGATCTCGACACTCTCGTGCCGCTCATTGCCTGTCCGCACAGTCCCGATAATGTTGTAACGGTAGAGTCGCTTAAGGGAACAAGGGTCGATCAGGTTTGCATAGGCTCCTGTACAAATTCCTCTCTGCTTGATATGCTTAAGGTTGCCGCACTTTTAAAGGGCAAAACCGTAGCTCCTTCGGTAAGCCTTTCCATATCCCCGGGCTCAAAGCAGGTCCTTACAATGCTTGCCGACTGCGAAGCTCTTACAGATATAATAGCTTCCGGTGCAAGATTGCTTGAATGTGCCTGCGGTCCCTGCATAGGAATGGGCTTTTCCCCAAGCTCTGCGGGAGTATCGCTTAGAACCTTTAACCGTAATTTCGAGGGCAGAAGCGGAACTGCGGATGCAGGCGTTTATCTTGTTTCGCCCGAAACCGCCGTTGCAGCTGCGCTTACAGGCGAAATTACCGACCCAAGGCTGCTCGGTGATATGCCTAATATAAAAATGCCCGAGAAATTCACTGTAAACGATACGGCTGTTTTAGCTCCTGTTCCTTTGGAGAAGGCAGGCTCGGTTGAGGTTTTAAGAGGACCTAATATTAAGCCCTTCCCGAAATCAAGGCCTCAGGAAAACAGGCTTTGCGCTGAGGTGTCCTTAAAGGTGGGAGATAATATAACAACCGATCATATTATGCCAGCCGGCGCAAAAATTTTGCCATACCGTTCAAATATTCCGCATCTTTCTCAGTTCTGCTTCGGCGTTTGCGATAAGGCATTCCCCGAAAGAGCAAAAAAACTCGGTGAGAGCATAGTTATAGGCGGATCGAACTACGGTCAGGGCTCATCCCGTGAGCATGCCGCCCTCGTTCCGATGTATCTCGGCGTAAGAGCGGTTATTACCAAGAGCTTTGCGAGAATTCATTCCGCAAACCTGATAAATGCCGGCATTATGCCCTTAACCTTTAAAAACCCAGAGGATTACGATAAAATATCTCAGGGAGATACGCTTTGCATCGATGATATTTTTGCCGGTATGGATACAGGCTGTGTAACACTTACAGATGAGACAAACGGCGTAAGGGCAGAGCTTGTCTGCTCCTTTACGGAAAGACAGAAAAGGATATTAAAAGCAGGCGGATTGCTTGAATATACGAAAGAGGGATAAAAATGGAAAATTATGTTGAAGCGGCAGTTGAGCAGTTCAGAAAAATTTTAAATGAGCAAATAGCCCGTGAAAGAAAAATGGAAAGCGAGAAAAAATATACCGATTACGAAAAGCTCGATAAAATAATAATCGGTATTTGCGGCGGAGACGGAATAGGCCCGATAATTTCGGCTGAATCGGAAAGGCTCCTGCAATTTATATTAAAGGATGAAATCGCTTTGGGAAGGGTAGAGCTCCGTACAATAGAGGGCCTTACAATAGAAAACAGAATAGCTCATAACAAAGCAATCCCCGATGATGTTCTGGCTGAAATCAAAGCCTGCAATGTTATACTTAAAGCTCCCACAACAACCCTCAAGGGAGGTACTCTCGAAAGCGCCAATGTCGCTATGCGCCGTGAGCTTGATCTTTATGCCAATGTTCGACCGGTATGCGTTCCGGAGCTTAATATCGATTGGACCTTCTTCAGAGAAAACACTGAGGGCGAGTATGTGCTTGGCTCAAGGGGCGTTGAAATTCCCGATACGCTTGCCTTTGATTTTAAGGTAACAACCAACGAGGGAACAAGAAGAATAGCAAGAGCGGCCTTTGAATTTGCCAGAAAGAACGGAAAAAAGAATGTTGCTATTGTAACCAAGGCTAATATAATGAAAAAGACTGACGGTAAATTCTCCGAGCTTTGCCATGAAATAGCAAAGGACTATCCGGAAATAACCGCTGAGGATTGGTATATCGATATTATGACCGCAAATCTTGTTAACGAGCGTGTTCGTAGCAAATTTGAGGTTTTCGTTCTTCCGAATCTTTACGGTGATATCATAACAGATGAGGCTGCTCAAATTCAGGGTGGTGTGGGAACGGCAGGAAGCGCAAACTTAGGTGATGAGTATTCTATGTTTGAGGCCATTCACGGCTCTGCACCGAGAATGATAGAGCAGGGAAGAGGAAAGTATGCTAACCCGACAAGTATGTTTAAGGCAACCGAAATGCTGCTTAGACATATAGGCTTTGCCGATAAGGCAGATAAGCTCGGAAAGGCACTTACAATTTGCACCGGCTCCGATTGCAAGTATGTTATTACAGGACATGAGGACGGAGCAACCGGCAGAGAATTTTC
>CAYLQF010000037.1:0-12985 GCA_964385735.1 uncultured Ruminococcus sp.
CATATAAACATTTTCGTGACCTGTTTCCTTAAACATACCTTCCATTATTCGCTGAATGTTTTCCCATATGGCATAACCGTAGGGTCTGATTATCATACAGCCTTTTACGGACGAATAATCAATCAGCTCTGCCTTTATGCAAACATCGGTATACCACTTTGCAAAATCCTCCTCCATAGAGGTTATGGATTTTACCATTTTTTCATTACCTGCCATTTTTATCACCGCTAACTATTATATAGCCTAAGGTGGCTTTTTGCAAGATATTTTGTCGGTATATTACAAAAAATAAAAAACTGTTGACAAAATGCACTTTACAGATTACAATTTTTCTATAAGATACTTTGCAGCAAGGAAGGTTATTTTTTATGGTATACGAAAAAATCAAGAAAATGCTGGCAGAACAGTTAGATGCCAATGCCGATGATATGACTATGGATACAAAAATTGGCGATGATCTCGGCGCAGACAGTCTTGATGTTGTTGAGCTTCTTATGGCTATCGAGGAGGAGTTTGAGGTTGAAATCCCCGATGAAGAAATCGAAAAGCTTAAAACAATAGGTGATGTTACCGATTATATTCAGGCTCGTGTAGACTGAAATCTTTTCTTCACTCTACTGTGGGTAGAGCGAAAAAAGGCGCCTTATGGGGGCGTCTTTTTTATTTTAGATAAGCTTTAAAATGATAAAGTAGTGAAAATTATTCGCCTCTACCGTGAGTAAATGCTTCGGTAGAGGCGGTTTTTTAAACGGTAGGTTGAAGAAGGGGACTAAATAAGGTTTAATAAGCATCATTAAGCTTAAAGCGGATATGTAAGGTTCGCTTTAAAAAGCAGTTAAGGAGTATTACAAATGATAAAAATTTTTACCGATTCGGCCGCCAACCTTCCGACAGCTATAGCAAGAAAGCAGAAAATAGGTATTATACCTCTTACTTACACTGTAAACGGTGTAGAGGATTGCTCTCGGGGCGAGAGCTTTAACGGCACCGATTACTACAACAAAATAAGGCAGGGCGCTGCTGTTAAAACCTCTATGGTAAACTGCGAAATGTTTATTTGTAGCTTTGAGGAAGCCCTTGCTAACGGCGATGATATAATATATATAGGTCTTTCGTCGGGTATCAGCGGAACGGTTCAGGCTGCAAGAAACGCAGCAAGGGAGCTTAGCTGCCGATATACCGAAAGAAAAATCGAAATAATAGATTCGCTCGGGGCTTCACTCGGCGAGGGAATGCTTGCGCTTCGGGCTGCGGAGCTTGTAAAGAAAAATATGGGTATTGAAGAAATAAAGTTCGAAATAACCTCACTCATACCGCATATGTGTCAAAGCTTTACGGTTGATAACCTAAAATATTTAAAGCAGGGCGGGCGCATTTCCGGTGCCACCGCTCTTATAGGCGGTCTGCTCGGGATAAGGCCGGTTCTTATAGGCAATGCTGACGGAAGCATAGTTATGCTGTCTCAGTGCCGTGGCTCGAGGCAGGTTTTAGATGCCCTTGCCGAGCGCTACGAAAGGCTTATAACCGATATTTCCTCAATGATAGGAATATCTCATGCGGATAATCCTAAAGGAGCGGCTTACCTTCTTGAGCAATTACATAAAAAAGGCTTTTGCGGTAAGGTGCTTACTGTTTGCCATGAGCCGGTAACGGGGGCTCATATCGGGCCGGGGGCTGTTGCCCTGTTCTTCTTCGGCAGCAATCGCTCTGCCGATATTTAACAGATATACGGACAAGACAAACAGTGCATAATTGCCTGCAAATACATTCTCTGAGAGGAAGGCTTAAAATAACAACAAAAAAGGATGCTTTTTGCCTTTAAAGCAGAGAAAATATGCTTTACTTTAAAGAAATCTTGTGATATCATAAATTAAGGTGAAGTGATGTTATATGAAAAGGATTTTATCTGTAGCCTTATTGCTTGCTTTTTTGTTCGGACTTGCCGCTTGTAATAATACCGAAGCCGACAAAGCCGATAATATAACAAAAAGCGGCAGGGGCGCTTCCAAAGCAGCTTCAACGCTCAAAACAGAGGAAGCTCAAAAAGTCGAGCAAGCCGATGCTGCTGCGGAGCAGACGGCACCGGAAAGGGTGCCGGTTGAGCGAATAACCCTCAGTGCTTACGAAAAGGAGCTTACCGTAGGCGAAAGCTTTATGCCTATTGTAACGATGCTTCCAGAAAATGCTACCGATAAAACCGAAATATGGAAATCTGATAATACCGATGTTGCAACGGTTAACAAATACGGTAGAATAACAGCGGTAGCTTCGGGTGAATGTACCGTAACGGTAACCTCTGCCGATAATAATACGGTTTTTGCTTCCTTTAAGGCTACGGTTAAGCCCGCACCGAAGGTTGAGCTTACTTATGTTGATGGGATTTTAATAGCCAACAAATCCTATCCTCTCCCTGCGGATTATAACCCCGGGACAAACCCCGAGGCAAAGGCGGCTTTGGATGAAATGTTTGCCGCTGCCGCAGCGGACGGATACAAGCTGTGGGTAAGGTCGGGCTTTCGAAGCTATGCAACACAAAAAAGTCTTTATCAGAATTATGTTAAAAGAGACGGCGCTGCCGCAGCGGACAGATATTCCGCAAGGCCTGGGTATTCCGAGCATCAAACCGGGCTTGCTTTCGATATAAACAATGCGAGCAGCAGCTTTAATAATACACCGGAGGCAAAATGGCTTGCGGAAAACGCCTATAAATACGGCTTTATTTTAAGATATCCCGAGGGTAAGGAAAGCGTAACGGGCTATATATACGAATCGTGGCACTACAGATATGTCGGTATAGATAAGGCAAAGCTGCTCTTTGAAAGCGGACTTACTATAGAGGAATATTATAATCTTTCATCGCATTATTGATAAACTGAATTTAAGTTGAAAAAGCACAATTTATTCCTTGACAAACGGCATATATAAAACATATAATCTAAATATATTATTTACATTATATGTAAGTAATAAGAGAAATAACATAAGGGGTAGATTTTATGAAGAGGCTTTTTTCTGCTTTTGCGGTACTGTGCATTTTATTGTCTATGCTGTTTGTAATTTCGGGCTGTGCTTCGGATACCGATGTGTTTGTCGGTAAGTGGGAAGCGGAATTGGATATGACAGATACTATCAATGAGAAGCTTACCGATGATGAGGAAATGGAGGATTATCTTAAGGTTAAGCAGTTTTCGGTTTCTGTTGTCTTCACCTTTAAGGACGACGGTACATATACCTACGAGGCTGACAGTGATAAATTTTCCGAAGCCTACAGCAGGCTTATTTCCGACTTTAGGGAAGGTATGAATAGCTACCTTGAGAATGTTATAGAGGAAAACGGCCTTGATATGACTCCGGATGAGCTTCTTGCCTTGCAGGATACTACCGTTGACGATATTTTAGAACAGGCGTTTACAAAGGAATTGTTCGATGAAATGGTATCTAAAATGAGCGTGAAGGGCAACTACAGGGCGGAAAACGGCAGGCTTTATACAACCACGGATGAGGATGACGATATTGACCGAAATTCGTATGAAGAGTATGAAATAGTCGATAAAAATGAAATAAAGCTTACTAAGGCCGTGGGTGAGGATTCGGAGGATACAAAAGAAATGTATCCCGTAACGCTATATAAACGGTAAATTGCGGCCTGCTGTGGCATATCAGCCACGGCAGGCAATTTTAAAACAGAGGAGTAATATCTATGAAAAATTTTTTTGAGGTCTACAGCTCAAACACTCTTGCCGGAACCTGCACCCAAAGCTTTTTCTATCCTGAAAATAAGGATAAAGTAAACGAATCTATGGTGTTTTACAAGGTTTTTTACGGCGGGGAGCACAATTATTCGTTTTTGTTTTCAAATACTGTTGACAGCACCTTTTCCGACGGCAGCGTAAGCCAATGCAACAACATAATCGGTGAGTGGGAGCTTCTTTCCCTTAAGGCTGCCGTTACAAGCAGCATAAGCAGCCCCTCGGAGCTTGATTTTAAAGCTGTAAAATTCGGCGGTAATTGCTCAAAGACAGTCGGCTCGGGAGAGCTGTTTTATACGGACCCCGTTTTGCTTTCACCGTCAAAGGGTGATTACATTGTGCTGAAGCTTGAGTATAGGGGCGATCAGCTTCCGTATCAGCCCGAAGCAAATTATCCGATACTTAATTTGATTGACGGTAATTGGGTAAGCGGCGGCAAATCACCTGCACCGTCTATGATAGGCTGTGACTTAAAAACCGACTGTAAAATCGGATTTATGGGCGATTCCATTACTCAGGGCTTGGGAACCGAATGTGATTCTTATGAACATTGGAACAGCGTATATGCAAAGCTTTTGGGAAACGGCTTTTCATATTGGAATCTCGGAATAGGCTTTGCAAGGGCAAGTGATGCCGCAAGCTGCGGTATATGGATGAAAAAAGCGCTTGAAAACGATATTGTTTTTGTTTGCTTCGGAGTTAACGATATTCAAAGAAATCATACTGCAGAGCAAATAATAGGTGATATCGATTTAATAGTCGATACCTTTCTTAAAAACGGCAAGCGGGTGGTTTTGCAAACCGTACCTCCCTTTGATTACGATGAGAAAAAGCGTGCTGTTTGGAATACGGTGAACGATCATATAAAGCAGATAAAGGGTGATGAGCGGATAACCGTTTTCGATTGCGTTTCCATTCTCGGTGAAAGCAATGAGGCTCCTTATAAGGCCAAGTTCGGCGGTCATCCCAGTAAAGATGGCTGTGAGGTGTGGGGTAAAGCCCTTTATAATGCAACAAAGACCTTTGTTGCAAAGGGGAAGAAGAAATGAAGCTGATGATAGCCTCGGATATTCACGGCTCCGCATATTACTGCTCAAGGCTCTTAAAGGAATTCGAGCGGGAAAAGCCGGACAGACTTTTTCTCCTCGGAGATATTTTGTACCACGGTCCGAGAAACGATTTGCCCCGTGACTATAACCCGAAGGAGGTTATAGCTATGCTCAATTCTGTTGCGGACAGAGTCTTGAGTGTGCGTGGCAATTGTGACAGCGAGGTGGATGAAATGGTGCTTAATTTTCCTCTCCTTGCGGATTACACCGTGATTTATGCGCAAGACCGAGAAATGCTTTTAACCCACGGTCATATATATAACAGTGAAAAAATGCCGCCGCTTAAAAAGGGCAGCGTGTTTATAAGCGGACATACGCATATTCCGTTGTGCAGGTATGCCGCCGAAAGCGAAATACTGTTTTTAAATCCCGGCTCTGTTTCCATACCTAAGGGCGGTTCGGAAAATTCTTATCTGATTTTTGAAAACGGTGAATTTTTGTTTAAAACGCTTGACGGTGAGGCTTATAACAATTTCTCCTTGCACTAATTATGTACATATAAGGTGTGATATATCTTGCAGGACTTTTTTTTCGTACTTGAGCTTATAGGAACCGTTGCGTTTGCGGTATCCGGAGCGGTCGTTGGAATAAAAAAGAATATGGATATATTCGGTGTGTGCGTGTTAAGCCTTACCGCCGCTTGCGGTGGAGGGCTTATAAGAGATATTTTGATAGGAAAGCTACCTCCCTCTATGTTTTGCGAAAAGCTGTACGCAATAACCGCTATTCTTACTGCGGTTACGGTTTTTTGTGCAGCTCTTTTTAAAATGGATGTTTTGAAAAACCGCTTTTGGGACACGGTGCTTTTGATTGCAGATTCATTGGGACTCGGTATTTTTACGAGCGTTGGTGTGGCTGCTTCTTACGATAACGGCTTTAAAGGAATATTTTTTGCTGTTTTTCTCGGAACCGTAACGGGAGTCGGCGGCGGTCTTATCAGGGATATGATGGCCGGCAATCCGCCGTATATATTCGTAAAGCATATATATGCCTGCGCTTCTATAGTCGGGGCGATTGTTTGTTGCCTTTTGTGGGATATAGCAGGCAGAAATGTATCTATGGTTTTAGGCTGTGTTACTATAGTTTTGATACGGCTTTTGTCGGCACATTTTCGCCTTAGCCTGCCTAAGATAAAGAGTGAAGACGGCAATGAATAGATATAAAGCACTCCTTTTAAGACCTTTGTCGCTGCTTTTGTCGGCAGCATTATTTGCAGCCGTGCTATCTGCCTGTGGCGACGGAGGCCTTTTGCTGTTTTATGAAGAAGGTGCTGATAATTCGCAGGCAAAGGAATATGCTGAGCTTAACGAAGAGAAAAAAACAGGCTATATCGAGGCTCTGATAGAAGAAGCGCTTTTATCCGGTAAGGCTACGGTTGAATTCGGCTTTGACCCTACCGATAGGCTTAAAGAAGCCTATAACAGAGTTATTTTAGCTCATCCCGAGCTTTTCTGGCTTTCCGGCTCGTATTCATATAAAAAGCAGGAAAACGCCGACGGCTCGGTTAAGGTGATTTTTACACCCGAAGCGTATCTCACAAATTCAGAGCGGCAACAGCGGCAATTAGAGCTAAACACCGTTTGTGATACTCTTTTAGAGGAAATTAACCTTCTTAAAAGTGATTATGCTAAGGCTGCTTTTATACACGATTATCTTATAGACAGTACTGCTTACGACAGGGAAAGCGCCGATGCAGTTATAAATGCCGATAAAGGGGAAATTCCCGATGAAAATTTGCTTGTCAGCGCTTCTCTTTACGGTTGTCTTGTAAATAAAAAAGCAATATGCACGGGATATGCCGCTGCGTTTATGTATCTTGCCGAAAAATCAGGGCTTGAGGCTGAGAGAATTAACGGCAAAGCTGCAGACAGCGGAGTGGGACATCAGTGGAACTGCGTTAAAATTGAAGATGAATGGTATTACGCCGATGTCACATGGGATGACAGCGACAGCTCGAACGGCGGTGCTCGCTTAGGGAAATATGAGTTTTTTCTCATAACCTCCGAGGAGCTTTTGTTAACTCATATTATTGATGAGGATATGAACCCTCCGGAATGTAATGCTACCGAGTTTAATTATTATGTAAAAAACGGTCTTTTCCTTGAAAAGTATACGCAGGAAGCTATTTCCGAGATTTTTAATTCAAAGCTTGAGGGCGATGCTTTAAGCATTAAATTCGCATCTAAAGAGGAATGTGATAAGGCCTTTTCGGATTTGTTCGAGGAGAAAAAGCTTATTTGGCAAATTTCGGCGGTTAAGGCAAAAAGGCCCGATAAGATTGATACATACATAAGCTCAAGCGGAACGATAATTTCATTTAAAATATGTAAGGGGAAATAATATGTTTTCACAAAAAAGCTTTTTTTCAAAAAAGATTAACGGAGAGCACATCGATTATATAGAATACTGCGCCGATAGTGACGGTAAGCTGCCGTTGCTCATTTATATACACGGTGCGGGAAGCAGAGGCAATTCGCTTTCGCTTTTGGAAAGTGTGGGCCCGAAGTATGAGATAGAAAAAGGAAGAAGACCGGACTGCCTTTTTGTTATGCCTCAGTGTCATAAGGATACATGGTTTGAATTATATGAAGCTCTGCTTGAATTTATAGAAGCAGTCCGTAATGATACCAGAGTTGATAAAAACAGGGTTTACATATGCGGCTCAAGCATGGGCGGATATACCGTATGGCAGCTTATTATGTCAAGACCGGAGTGGTTTGCGGCAGCCATACCTGTTTGCGGCGGCGGAATGTATTGGAATGCCGCAAGGCTTATAAAGCTTCCGATATGGGCGTTTCACGGCAGTAATGACGGTGTTGTTTTATCGGACGAAAGCAGAAAAATGGTAGATGCTGTAAATAATGCCGGCGGCAATGCAAGGCTTACGGTTTATGAGGGCGTAGGGCATAATGCTTGGAGCTACGCCTTTGCTGACGATAAGGTTTGGGATTGGCTTTTTTCGTGCAGTAAGCAGTAAAAATCAGCTTATAATATATATTTTTCCGAAGCTTAATTTATCGGATGTTGTTTGGAGAAGATTAAATGCGAGTAGTAATAAAAATAGGTACAAGCACACTTACCCATATTACGGGGAATTTAAATATCCGCAGAGTGGAACAGATCTGCAAGGTTATAAGTGATGTAAAAAATGCCGGCAATGAAATTATAATAGTATCCTCGGGAGCTATTGCAATGGGTGTTGGAAAGCTCGGTATGGCTAACCGACCCGAGGAGCTTGCAGCTAAACAGGCGACGGCGGCTGTCGGTCAATGCGAGCTTATGTATGTATATGATAAGCTCTTTGCTGAGTATAACCATACTGTTGCACAGCTTCTCATAACGGGAGAAGATATACATAATAGTGACCGTTATGCAAACTTCAGCAACACGCTCGACTGTCTGCTTGAAATGGGAGTTATTCCTATAATAAACGAAAACGATACTATATCAACAGATGAAATTGTTATCGGAGATAACGATACTCTCGGAGCAGAGGTGGCAAAAAGCGTTAAAGCCGAGCTTTTGCTTGTCCTTTCGGATATAGACGGCTTGTATACAGCCGATCCTCATAAGGACAGCTCCGCAAAGCTTATCGAAAGGGTGACCGACCTTAACGAAAGCATATATGCGCTTGCAGGAGGAAAGGGCTCTAAGCTTGGCACAGGCGGTATGGTAACAAAGCTAAGGGCGGCAAGGATATGTGTTGATTGCGGCTGCGATATGATGATAGTAAACGGTGATGAGCCCGAAAACATATATAAAGCTGTCAACGGCGAAGCAATAGGAACAAGATTTACGGTGAAATAAAATGGAAAATATGTTAAAAGCAGCGGTTTGCGCTAAGGAACAGGTTTCTTCACTTTCAAGCGAAGAAAGGAATAACGCTCTTAACGCTATGGCAGATGAGCTTTTAAATGAAGCCGAAGCAATACTTTGCGCAAATGCCGAGGATGTTAAAGCGGCAAAAGGTGCTATATCCGAGGTTATGATAGACAGGCTTGCTTTAAGCCGAGAGCGAATAGAGGCAATGGCAAACGGAATAAGAGAGGTTGCACTTCTTGAGGATCCTGTCGGCAGAATTATCGAGGAGCATATAAAGCCGAACGGTCTGAGAGTTACAAAGGTGTCGGTTCCGTTGGGAGTTATAGCCATAATTTATGAGAGCAGACCCAATGTGACGAGTGATGCGGCGGCACTTTGCCTTAAAAGCGGAAATGCTTGCGTTTTAAGGAGCGGAAAAGAGGCGTTTCGCAGTGCTAAGGCTATAACAGATGCTATGCGAAAGGGCCTTAAAGCGGTAGGGATTGATGAAAATGCCATAAACCTTGTTACGGACACCTCAAGGCAAAGCGCAGCAATGCTTATGACAGCCGATAAATACATCGACCTTTTAATACCGAGAGGCGGCAAAGGACTTATAGAGGCCTGTGTTAAAAACGCCACGGTTCCCTGTATTGAAACCGGCACCGGTATATGCCATATTTATGTTGATAAATCGGCTGATATGGCAAAGGCATTGAATATTATAGAGAACGCAAAATGCAGTAGGCCGAGTGTTTGCAACGCAGAAGAGGTTTTGCTTGTAGACAGCGCTATCGCTCCGAAGCTCCTTCCCGATTTGAAAAACAGACTTGTTGACAGTCGAAGGGCGAGAGGAATTGCTCCTATTGAGCTCAGGCTTGATTTAAAATCACAGGAGATAATCGACGGAACGCCGGCGACGGCTTCTGATTTTGATACGGAATTTCTTGATTATATACTTGCGGTAAGGTGCGTTGACGGTGTACGGGAGGCGGTAAAGCATATCGCTCTTCATTCCACGGGTCACAGTGAAGCGATAATTGCAGAGGATAATTCGGTAGCAGAGTGCTTTGTAAAAGCTGTTGACAGCGCCGCAGTATATATAAATGCTTCTACAAGATTTACCGACGGCGGCGAATTCGGACTTGGATGTGAAATGGGAATTTCAACCCAAAAGCTCCACGCAAGGGGACCTATGGGGCTTAAGGAGCTTACAACCTATAAGTATGTGATATACGGTAACGGCAATATCCGTTAGTATAGAGAGGCTGATAAATATGAACAAGAAATATAAATACGGATTTATAGGCTGCGGAAATATGGGCTTTGCCATCGCCCGTGCCGTTTGTGCCTCGGGCTGCAGCGTTATAATTTCCGATACGGATACGGCCAAAGCAAAAAAAGCGGCTGATGAGCTCGGTTGTGAATTCGGGACTAATGCGACTGTTGCGGCAAGCTGTGAAAGTATTTTCCTCGCCATTAAGCCTCAAGTGATAGAAAAAGCCGTAAGTGAAATAAAGGAAGTCTTGTGTAAGGAAAGACCGCTTTTGATAACTATGGCGGCGGGAGTTGAAATTTCGGTTCTTGAGAAGCTTACCGACGGTAAGCTTCCGGTAATAAGAATAATGCCGAATACTCCGGTAAGCGTAGGTAAGGGTATGGTCCTTTATTGTGCAAGCTCACTTGTTACCGATGCTATGCTAAGCGAATTTGTAGGCGATATGCATTTTTCGGGTGAGCTTGATAAAATTGAAGAAAAGCTGATAGATGCAGGCTGTGCGCTTTCCGGCTGCGGTCCTGCTTATATGTATATGTTTGCAGAAGCTCTTGCCGACGGTGCTGTCGCCTGCGGTCTTCCGAGAGATAAGGCGATTAAGTATGCCGCAACAACAATGGCAGGCTCTGCCGAGCTTCTTTTAGCTTCGAATAAGGGCCCGGGCGCTTTGAAGGATGCCGTCTGCTCTCCGGGAGGTACTACCATAATGGGAGTAAAGGCTCTTGAGGAGGGTGGCTTAAGAGCGGCAGCTATGAATGCCGTAATGGAAGCCTTTAAAAGGAACAAGGAGCTTATGTAGGAAAACATTCCGGTATCGGCAGTTGGTGGTTTTTATATGAATAAGGGCAGAACGATCGGAACAGGCTCTGCGTTGCTTGCAAATATTATATTCGGCTTCAGCTTTCTTTTTTCAAAAGCAGCGCTTGAAATTGCTCACCCGCTTATAATTCTTTCGGTTAGGTTCACGGCGGCATTTATTGCTTTAAGTATTCTTTTGGTATTGGGCGCTTTTAAGGTAAGCTTTAGGGGTAAAAGGCTCGGTCGACTTTTTTTAATGAGTATAGCTCAGCCGCTTTTGTATTTTCTTTTCGAGCTTTACGGGCTTAAGCTTACCTCTTCTGCAATATCGGGAATAATCATTGCACTTGTCCCTGTAGGAGTAACCCTATTATCGGGAATTGCTTTAAAGGAGAAGCCCACCCTTTTGCAAATAATTTTTTCGGTAACTTCCCTTTGGGGTGTTGCGGCTGTAAGCTTAAGCTCAAGCGATGGCTCTAAAAGCAGTATCCTCGGAATAATACTTCTTTTTGGCGCAGTTGCTTCATCCTGCACCTTCAATTTGCTCAGCCGTAAGTGCTCGGAAAGCTTTTCGGTATTTGAAAGAACATATTTTATGTTTTTGATTTCCGCAGTCGGATTTAACATAATATCTGCGGCGGTTCTTGGCGGAGGATATATTGACGGAATAAAAACTGCATTTTCGAGCTCTCGGTTTATAATTTCCGTGGGATATCTTGCCTTGCTGTCCTCGGTGGGTGCGTTTATGCTTTATAATTACTCAACCTCTAAGATAACGGCAATATGCTCTTCGTCGTTTTCAAATATAATAACCGTTATATCGGTTTTGGCGGGAATTTTCATACTTGGCGAGAGGCTTTCTGTTTTGCAGCTTATTTTATGCGTTCCCGTTATAATAGGTGTTTTGGGTGTTAATATTTCAGGAATTAAGAAGGAATGATATTGGATATAAAAGAAAGCATTTCCTGTTGCTTTACAGGGTATCGTCCGGCAAAATTTCCGTTTTCTCTCTCCGAAAAAAGCAGGGAATACACCGATTTTGAAAATTTGCTTATAAAAGAAATTTTTTCGGCCTATGGCTTAGGCTGCCGAAGATTTTACAGCGGTATGGCGATGGGCTTCGATATTATAGCTGCCGAGGCCGTTCTTGATCTAAAGCGAATTAAGCCCGACACTATGCTTTGCTGTGCGGTTCCTTTTAAGGGGCAAAGCTCCTCCTATTCGTCAGATTGGAGCACAAGGTATAATAATGTACTGAAGCTTGCCGACGAAATTGTTTATGTGTGCGATGCTTACAGCAGAGACTCTTATTTTAAAAGAAATAAGTATATGGTTGATAATAGTGATATGGTTATAACATGGTTTGACGGTAGGTCCGGAGGAACTGCAAACACCGTTAAATATGCAAAACGAATAGGCAGAACGGTCATAAATCTTTATCGTGAAAGCGGGGAATAGGCTTTTGCGCCGTATGAAAAATTAAATTTTTCAGTAGTTGATTTGAAAAATATTAACATTTTGGCAATTGATTTTTTTTCTGTTTTAATGTATACTAATTTAATATTAACGGTATAAGGTGATGAATTTTGATATGACGGAAGAAACGCTGCGTGAAAATTTTGCGCATAACCTGAGCAGCTATCGCCGCCGTGCAGGTATGACCCAGCTCGAGCTTGCGCAAAAGCTGAATTATTCTGATAAATCCATCTCAAAATGGGAGAGGGGCGATGGACTTCCCGATCTTCCTATGGTGATGACTATAGCCGAGCTGTTCGGCGTTACGGTAAACGATATGATAAGCGGGAAAGAGGTCAGAAAGCCCTTCTTGTTCCGTAACAAGCTTGTCGTAACGCTGCTTTCAGTGGGAGTAGTGTGGCTTGTTGCAACAATAGCCTTTCTTTCTCTTGTGCTGTTTGTTCCGGGGTCGTTTCGCCCGTGGCTGTTTTTTATTTATGCAATTCCGGTAAGCGGAATAGTTTTTTTGGTTCTCTCAAATTGTTGGTGGAATAAGCTTTGCAGCTTTATAGCGACCTCTATAATAGTTTGGTCGGTGCCGCTTGGCATAGTTTTAACGGCATATAGAGTTCATTTGATAGGTCTTATATTTATAATTTCGGCTATTATTCAAATTTTAATAATTTTCGGCTTCCTTATAAGAAAAACAGATAAGCACAGATGAAAATTCGATCATAGAAAAAGCCTCATTGTGAGTGATTACACAATGAGGCTTTAATATTTCCATATAAAACAGG
>CAYLQF010000038.1:0-12950 GCA_964385735.1 uncultured Ruminococcus sp.
TGGCTCAAACAAAAGAACACCTTCTTCTTGCTCGTCAGGTTGGCGTTCCTTACATTGTTGTATTTATGAACAAAACCGACCTCGTTGATGACGAAGAACTTCTTGAACTCGTTGAAATGGAAATTCGTGAGACTCTTGATAAGTATGAATTCCCCGGTGATGATACTCCTATCATCAAGGGTTCTGCTTTCCAGGCTCTCGATTCCGCTTCTACCGATCCTTCAGATCCGGTTTATGCTCCTATAGCCGAGCTTATGGATGCTGTTGACAGCTATATCCCCACCCCCGACCGTAAGGCTGATATGCCTTTCCTTATGCCTGTTGAGGATGTTATGACCATTTCCGGCCGTGGTACAGTTGTTACCGGTCGTGTTGAACGTGGTCAGCTTAAGGCAGGCGACGAAGTTGAAATCATCGGTCTTACCGAGGAGCGCAAGAAGACAGTTGTTACTTCTATGGAAATGTTCCGTAAGACCCTCGATTACTGCGAGGCCGGCGATAATGTCGGTGCCCTTCTCCGTGGCGTAGGCCGTGACGAGGTTGAGCGTGGTCAGGTTCTCTGCAAGCCCGGCTCAATCAATCCTCACACCAAGTTCCATGGTCAGGTTTATGTTCTTAATAAAGAAGAAGGCGGTCGTCATACTCCGTTCTTCAATAACTATCGTCCTCAGTTCTATTTCAGAACTACCGATGTTACCGGTGTTGTATCTCTTCCCGCAGGCACTGAAATGTGCATGCCCGGCGATAATGTAGAGATGGATGTTGAACTCATCACTCCTATCGCTATTGAAGAGGGTCTCCGCTTCGCTATCCGTGAAGGCGGCCGTACCGTTGGTTCAGGCGTTGTTACAAAGATTAACGAATAATTTACAGTTCGGTTTTCTTTAAGCTTAAGCTAACAGCAAGCCCCATACCTTTAAGGTATGGGGCTTGCTTTCTTTGTACGGATTTGTTTTAACAGTATTGACAAATTAAAGCTATATCTGCCGTTTGAAATTTTATTTGGCTTTCCTTTAGCTTTCCGAAATTTTTTCCACCAGAGCTTTCATTCTCAAAGCAAAATCCTCGGATTTTACATAAACCATTTTGTCCTCGTAAAATTCAAATTCATTCACCTGAGAATCAAATGTAATTTTACTGTCGGTCGGTTTAGTTAGTGTTTCCCAATCGTTTGAAAGTATATATCCGCCCTTTGCCGACTCTATCTGCGGATGATACGGATAAGCTGTACCGTATTCACCCTCTCTCTTAACCTCTCCGCTGATAAGCTTTTCCTTTTCTTCCTCAGATATTATATCATCATTTGCCTTGTAAAGCGCAACAACATAGGTTTTACCCTTTTTTAAAGCCCATGTTTTACTGCAATAAACAAAATTTACATCCTCAACGGTTATTGCTTCACCGTTTTTAATATTTCCGAAAAACGATTTTTTAACGCTCATTTTATACACTATACTTTGCGAATTATATTCAAGAACCGTATTTTCTCCGAACTTATTGCTTTTTAAAGAATAATTATAAAATTTTTCCTTAACCTGTGTAATTTCTCCCTCAACAATAGCAACACAGTCCCCTGCCAGCATATCCTCGCTGAACGCAGCTATATCCGCCGTTCCCCAAGTGATATTGGTATAATCGGATACATCAATACCGGTGCTCTCACCTTTTTCGGCAACAGAGCTGTATTTAATTTCTCCGCTTTTTGAGGTGCCGCCTGTTTCTTCAGTCGAGTTCGAGTATTTCGGCAGCATCGACGCTGCAATCGCAATACAAACACAGGCCGCAGTAGCAGCAGCGCTTAAGGCTATACGCCTTATCCTTTTTGATTTTTTAGCCCCCGAGTTCTCCGCCTCGGTTACAAATTTACCGTCAATTTCCGAAAACAAATCAAGCATTTTATCGCCCTTCATTTAAGTGCCTCCTTTAATTCCTTTCTTGTTCGCAAAAGTGTTGTTTTAGCCTTACTTTCAGATATACCGAAGCGTTTTTCTATCTCCCTTATACTGTCGCAAAACCAATACCGCCTTATAAAAATATTTCGTCTTTCCTCCGGCAGATCGGATAAAAACAGATTAAGCCTTTCTATTAAAAGCTTTTCATCAAGTGCGGTATTTACATCGTCAATATCGGCAATGGCCTCGCTCATTTCGTCACTCAATTCGCAAATAAGAGTGCTTCGCTTGAGCCTGCTGCCGTTTCGGATGTAGTCCAGTGCAATATTTCTGATTATTTTGATGCTGTAAGCATAAAAGTGATTTCTCGGCTGATTCGGAGGAATACTACTCCAAAGCTTCATATAAAGGTCGTTCAAGCATTCCTCGGCAGCGCCGGAATCACCCAACATACCGTTTGCCAAAGCCCTTAAGCTATTTCCGTATTTCTTTTCCGTTTCGATTAGGGCGGCTTCATCTCTGCTTAAAAATAAATCTATAATTTTACTCTCCTCCACTTCGGCACCTCCCGCTGTTTTAAATTAAAAGACCCTTCACCCTAATAAACGCCGTTTAGAGTGAAAGGTCACATTTATTGTTTATTTTTCGGCTTAAGCTCGGAAAGCGGATTTGCACTGATAGCGTTTTTAACCTGACTGTCAGAAACATGGGTATATATTTGTGTTGTTCCGAGATTTGAATGCCCCAAAATATCCTTGAGAACTCGTATATCAACATTACCATATTGATACATAAGTGTTGCCGCAGTATGCCTAAGCTTATGGGTTGAAAGTCCTTTACCCGAAAGCCCTGCCTTATCAAGATATTTTTTTACCGTATACTGAACGGTTTTTGCACTTATTCGATTGCCGTTCCTGCTTACAAAAAGGGCATCTCTTGCCTCACCCTTAAGTTTGTCACAGGGTCTTACCTTAAGATATGCCTCCAATGCCTGCTTACAGGAATCGTTTAGGTAAACTGTCCTTTCCTTATTTCCCTTTCCGAGTAGCTTTAAGGAGCCGTCCGAAGAAATATCGGAAAGATTTATTCCGCAAAGCTCGGATAAGCGCATTCCGCAGTTTAGGAAAAAAACAAGTATACAGTAGTCCCTCTCCTTGTAAGAACCGTCCACACAACCGAGGAGACTAATCGAATCGTCAAGCGAAAGGTGTTTCGGAAGCGACTGCTTAATTTTCGGAGCCTCAAGCAGCTCAGTGGGATTTGTTTCAAGCTGCCTTGTCTGTACGGTAAGAAATTTAAAAAATATACGCAGGGTTGAAATTTTTCTTGCTCTTGTTGCCGTATTATTGCCACGCTCGTTTTTGCAGTAGACTAAAAAAGCATAAATATCCGACATAGTAACCGTTTTTATAAGCTCAATATCAACATTATTTATGCTTATTTTTTCAAAATCCTCACTGTCCGCCCTGCCTCTTACCATAAGAATATATCTGAAAAAGGTTTGAAGATCAAGATAATATTCATCCACCGAAGCGGCGGATTTTCCCCTAATTGTTTCGTTATAAGTAAGAAAATCTCTTATAACCGGAGGAGCAGCCATCAGATTATCATAATTCATAGCATCGTCTCGCTTTACTGCTTTTGCATCATTTTAATCTGCCGTATGTCATTACCGAGAAGCTTGCTGGCGTTGTAGCAGCCCACAAGCCTTGACGATACCCTCGGGGTATATCTGTTTTCTATCTCTGCCATTCCGAGATTTGTGCTGATTATAGTGGGTCTTGAAGCAAGCAATCGGGTATTTATTATGTTGTAAAGCAAGGTTTGAATATAAGGTGAAACAAACTCGCTACCGAGATCGTCTATAACCAAAAGGTCACAGCTAATCGCAGAGTTGTATGTATCATCGCTCCTGCTGTTAAAATGCTCGCTTTCCATAGCCGAAAACAGATTATAGGCAGAGCCGTAAATCACATTGTAGCCCTTATCGGTAAGCTCCGAAACTATTGCAAGTGAAAGATGGGTTTTACCAAGTCCGGCGCTACCCATAAAAAGGAGACTTTCGGATTTTTCGGGATTGAATTTTATAACATATTCCTTGCAAAGCTTTAAAAGCTTTGTCATTCGTTTTCGAGGGCTTACACCCTTTTCGGTAGCGTCCGGAGAATAATAATCAAGACTGAAGCTTTCAAAGGTGCAGCTTTCAATCGGCAGGCTTTTGGACATTTCGCTTACCGTAAGCTCCTTGGCAAGCCGCCTTACGCAGTCACATATTTTACCGCCTACATACCCCGTATCAGCGCATTTTGCACATTCACAGCAATATTTGCCTATTCCGGCTTCCTCTAATTTTTTTTGTTTTTCACCGTTTAGCTTTTCGGCCTCAAGGCGCAGCTCCTCAAGAGCTTCAAGATCGCCCGAAATTGCCGTTATCGCAAGTCTGGCACCTATAGTCTTAAGTGAATTTTCAAGGTGCCTGAAACGGTCATCTGTGTTATAAAGCTTATCTACCTCGGCATCATAAGCCGCTTTTCTTTTAAAAACCGAATTTTGCTTTATATCAAACGCCCTTTTAAAGGCTTCGGCTTTGGTAAGCATACCCTTTCACCCTCTCTATTCATCCTCATCAAGCATTTTTTCAAATGCACTTATATCGTATGCGGCATAATCGTATTTTCTTGTAGTTTCCTGCTTTTTTAAGGGCGCCTCGCTCTTTCCTTTTTTTACATCCTCAGCTGTTTTAAAGCCGCTCTTATGCCATTTTTCGATTATTTTCGCCGTATAAGGAAAAGAAAACTTCGATTTAGCATCAACACAGGCATCATATGCAAGGGTTAAAAGGCTGTCATCAAGCTCCCATTCGGAAAGCCATAAAACCGAAAGCTCGGATTCACGACTGCTCGGTCGCCTTTGCTCTATTCCAAATGCCCTGCAAACACGCCGAAAGGCTATGTCCGCCCGTGCTTTTTCGGCGATCCACCGCTCTGCGGCTGAAATATTATCTATTCCCGCCTCAGACCAGCTTACGGCAATTTTCTCCATAAAAGCTATGTTGCAGCGATTTTCGCTTACCGCATATTGAAGAAGCAGTAAAACAAGTGACGCCTCAAAGCCCAAATCGTCATACATCCAAACTATCGTTTGAGCTTCGTTTGTTTTTAAATTTCTTTTAAATTTCAGCTGAGCCTCATTAAGAAGCATTTTCAAAGCCGGATCCTCAAGACCTCTTCTCGCAACATCCTGCCTTGAGGGCTTGGCCTCCGCCGCAGCAACAGCTTTTACGGCTTCAAGGCTGCCGGTTCGCTCGGCATTTTCCTCCCCACTCGCTTCAAGAACACCGTTTTGCGACCAAAAGCACAAAGCGTCCCATACTTCTTCAGACGGTATTGCGCAGGCGGCGCCTACCTCCTCGGCATTGATATTTGAGGAGGGATTTTTCATTATATAGAGAAGCACCTTCAGCTGTGTATGTGTGGCAAGCTTTAAAAGCCTGTCCGCAACAAAAGCGGGTACGGGAAAGGTTTGAGAGTAAGCCGAGGGTTTTACCGAAAAGCTCATATTATCAAGGTCTGCCTTTCATTTTTGTATTTTCTTGACAATTTCTTAACGCTGTGTTAAACTCAGTAGTGTAAATTTTTACCGCTCGCTAAAAGCAGGAGGAATCTATGGAAAGAAAAATATTGCTTTCAAGCTCCGATGACAGAATTCGCCGCCTTTTGGAGCCGTATCTCAAAAAAATCGGATATTCCTTTAAAACCACACAAGCTTATTCCGAGGCTTTCACAAGGCTTGCTTCTTATTCGCCGGATGTTGTAATTATAGATATAAGCTCCGACACCGCCTCGGGACTGAAAGCAATTGAAAATATGAGGGAATTTATGACTCTGCCGATAATAGCGATTACGGGACCTGACAGCCGCCTTGTATGCAGGGCGCTTGACAGCGGCGCCGATATCAGTCTGCAAAAGCCGCTTTCACCCGAGCAGCTGATTTCATACATAAGGGTTTGTATAAAAAGAACCGAGCAGTTTGAAGGTCTAAGCGGATTAAACACTAAGGAAGAATTTATTTTCGGCAAGCTGAGGGTTGATTTCGGCAGCTGCCGTGTTTTTACGGAAAAGGGTGAAATTCATCTTACCAAAAACGAATTCCGGATACTGTCGCTTCTGTGCCGCTATTCGGGCAGGGTTTTACCCTACGATTTTATAATGAAAAATGTTTGGGGACCGCTTGTTGAAAGCGGAAACGGAATTTTGAGGGTTAATATCGCCAACATCCGCAAAAAAATAGAAAAAAATCCGCAAAAGCCCGAATACCTCATAACCGAAAACGGTGTAGGCTACAGGGTAGGCTGACAGAATATAAGGAAATATTCGCCTGTAAATACACCCTAAAAGCCTGTTATGTTAATTATACTAAATAACCTTAAGAAAATCAACAAGGAATGAACCCCGATATATGAAAAGTTTTGAAATAACAAGAAACGATGCCGGACAAAGGGTAGATAAATTTATGGCAAAAATATGTCCGTCTCTGCCGCAGGCACTTATGTATAAATATATAAGGAAAAAGTCCGTCAAGGTTAACAAAAAAAGAGCAGAGCCATCACAAAGGCTATGCGAGGGTGATGTTCTCGAAGCCTATATAAATGATGAATTTTTTGCTTTTGTTGCCCCGAAATACGATTTTTTGAGTTCTAAGGCGGTTTTGAACATTGTTTATGAGGATGAGAATATACTTCTTATCGATAAGCCTCAGGGACTTCTCGTTCATCCGGATAAAAACGAATATAACGATACACTTATAGGCAGAATTCAGCACTATTTATATAATAAGGGCGAATACGACCCTAAATCGGAAAACAGCTTTGCTCCCGCTCTTGCAAACAGGATAGATCGCAACACCGGCGGTATAGTTATAGCCGCAAAAAATGCAGAGGCGCTTAAGATACTATGCGAAAAAATAAAAGAACGCCAAATAGATAAACGCTATTTATGTGTTGTTCACGGTACTCCTAAGCCGAAAACCGCCCTGCTTGAGGGCTATCTTTTTAAGGACAGTGAAAAAAACAGGGTAACGCTTACAAATAAAAAAACCGATAAAAACAAGACAATTAAAACAAGATACACCGTTTTAAAATCAAAGGACGGTCTTTCCTTGCTTGAAATAGAGCTTCTTACCGGCAGAACTCATCAGATAAGGGCACATATGGCTTCTGTCGGACATCCGCTGCTGGGAGACGGTAAATACGGTCGACTTGCAAACGATAAAAAGGCCGGCTTTAACAAGCAGGCCCTTTACTCTTATAAATTAAGCTTTTATTTTTCAAGCGACGGCGGTATACTCAATTACCTTAACGGAAAAAGCTTTACCGTTAAGGAGGTATGGTTTGCAAGGGAACTCTTCGGGTACAAATAACAGTCGCAATTAAAGCAGCTTAGATAGATATTCGGCGCAAAGCTCGCCTATAAACTGAGCTCCGTAGGGAGTGGGATGAACACCGTCCTCGGCAAAATCGGTCGGTTCTCTGCCCACAAAAGCGGCAGCAAGCAAGCCGTCCGTAGGGAGATATAAATCGGCATATTCTCTTGCAAGCTTCCTTATTATCTCTATTTTAGGTGCCAAATCCTCTCTGAAGAAGAGCTTGTCCTCAACAGGTATAAGGAAGGGCTCCATAATCATTATTTTTGCATTCGTTCTTTCTTTAAGACCGCTCAGGAGCGTTCTGTATTGCTCCTCAAACAAATCGTTCGGCATCCACTTTTTTTCGTTGCTGTTATGCCAAACATCGTTAATACCGATAAGTATCGATATAATATCGGCTCCTACATTTATAAAATCTCTTTCAAATCTTTCAAGCAGATGATGAACCTCATTTCCGCTTATACCGTAATTCAGGCATTCAATATCGGCATCGGGAAATTTGCGCTTAAGTGCCGCCTCGGCATATTTGGGATATCCAATGCCCATATCGTGCGGATTTGAATGGTTGTGGTGCATATCGGTTATGCTGTCTCCCTGGAAAAGAATTTTCATTTCACATTACCTCTTTATAAAATAATTAAAATAACGGGAATTAAAAATCCCGAAAATTTTAAAAAGAATTGCTTTAAGGCGGCTGCCAGCCTGATTAAAAGACCGTCATCGTCGCCGGAGCCCAGAAAATATTTCCAAGCTAAGGCATATTTGCCCGCCTCTTCCTCGGCATTGGCTTCGGAATTTTCGGCATTTGCAGAATTATCAGTTTTCCCTTCAACCGTCGGGCTGTTTTTATCGAATTTTTCAAGCTCGTTCCAATCCTTTTCGGTAACACCGGAGCCCTCTGTGTTTTCGATTGTATTGCTTTCTGCCGTTTCAAGTGAAAAATACACCTTGTCTGCAACCGCCTCACAATTTTCACAGTGTCTCGACATTATCCCTTGCAAATCTGCGGTTGCAGGGCGGTCAACCGTCCATTTGCTTTCAAAGCTGTGTCCTACTGCTTCGATTTCTTCGCTTTCGGTATGTCCGCAGACCGTACAGGCTCTTACCCTTATTCCGTTTTCGACACAGCTCGGTTGAGTAACAACCATATAATCTCCGTATGTATGGCCGGAATTCGAGCAGGTTTTGCCGACAGTTACACCTCCGTTAATCACGGTAGGCGTAATTTCGGTATGGCTTTCGTTCGCAAAGCAGCCCACAAGGCTGTCTCCCGCCTTTTCGGGATTTATATTCATTATGTTAAATTCGTACCTTTTAGGCGCCGCTTTTTCCTTAACGGTAAAGACAAGCACAAACAAATTGCCGTTTTTCTTTTTATCCGACATTTCGCAGTTTACAAAGCTTACATAGCCCTTATCGGTATGATTGACAATAAGATAATCGTTTCTTATGCCCAGCTTATATTTTTGAAATTCAAAAGCACTTGTATCATAGGACACGGTAAAGGTCATAGCCATTATACCCGGGTTTTTCGAAATATCAATGCTTACAAAAACCGTATCCCCCGGAACCGCTGTAAGCTCACTTACGGTTATAACGGGGCCCGCTTCCTCGGCACCTACCGAAAGGCACGGAAGGACAAGCACGGCACAGATTAAAACACATAAAAGCTTTTTCATATTATCACTCTGCCTTCAAGGCTTATTATACAATCAAACTTCCGTAAAGTCAATCTTTACAAAATGTTTATATTATGGAAAAATGTGACGGTTAAAATTCAATTGAGAGAGGATGTATACTATGAATGAAAGAACAGTTCTTATAGCAGATGATGAAGAGAGAATAACAAGTCTTATTGCGGACTTTCTTAAAGCCGCCGGCATAAGCAGCATTATAGCTCATGACGGCGACGAGGCTTTAAGGCTTGTGCGTTCGGGTAAAAGCATCAGCCTTGCAATAATAGATATTATGATGCCCGGGCTTGACGGTTGGGCTCTCACAAAGGAAATACGAAAGACCGAGACCTTTCCTATAATAATGCTGTCGGCGAGAAGCGAGGAATTTGACCAGCTTGAGGGCTTTGCCGGCGGAATAGACGAATATGTAACAAAGCCGTTCTCTCCGGCTGTTCTTGTAAAAAGAGTAGAGGCTCTTATAAAGAGAAGCGATAACAAAATTTCGGGAAGCGAGGCTGTATCCTACGGTCTTAAGGTGGACCGCAACGCCTATACCGCCACCCTCGACGGAGTACAGCTTGACCTCACCCTTAAGGAATTTGAGCTTCTTTCCCTTTTGTTTGAGCATCCCGGCAGAGTTTTTACAAGGGATCAGCTTTTAAGTGACATTTGGGGCTATGATTACACTGGTGATGAGCGAACGGTTGATTCCCACATAGCAAGGCTCCGTACAAAGCTAAAGGATTTCGGAGTATCACATCTTAAAACCGTTTACGGAATGGGGTATAAGCTTGAAATATAAGGGAAGACCGCTCAGCAAATCGCTTTGGTTCAATATTTTCATTCGTGTTGCGGCAATATTCCTGTTTTTTGTTGTTGTTATAACCGTTGCTAACAGCGCTTTCCTTGAAAAATTCTTCATCAGCCGCCAAAAAAATGTGCTGAAGACTCAAATGAGCATTGTCGAAAAGCTCGACATTTCGGATTCAGATGCCGTAAGTCGTATCCTGTCCGATATAAGCGACAGTTATTTTATAGATGCCGAAATATATGATTCTTCGGGAAAAATTCTTTACACAACCCACGGAAGTCAGATGATGGATTTTATAATAGACGGCTACGGAAAATTTGAAATGCAGCACGAAGAGCTTTCACCGAAGAAAAATCCAGAAAGCAATGCAGACGGTTCGGTTTTCGAAGCAAACCGTCGGTTTGGCTCACAGGAATATCTTGTGTGTGTTAAAGAGCTTGAAAGCGGCGATTATGCCGAGCTGAGGCTTCAAAAATCGCTTGTTACGGATTCGGCAAAAACCGCCGGCGAATTTATAAGCATAATTGCCGTAATATGCTTTTTCGCCTCTCTTGTATGGACCATTTTGTTTGCTCGAAAATTTTCAAAGCCGCTTTCGATTATGAACGACATAACAAGCGATATGGCTCAGCTTAAGTTTGACCGAAGGCTTGAAATAACCGGCAAGGACGAGATAGCTCAGCTTGCGCTTTCAATAAACAAAATGTCCGACTCATTATCGCTTACGCTTGAGGATTTAAAGCGTTCAAATCTAAAGCTGAAGGATGAAATAGAGCTTGAACGAAGTCTTGATGTTATGCGAAGAGCCTTTGTTGCCAATGTTTCTCACGAGCTTAAAACTCCGATTTCTATAATAAGCGGATATGCCGAGGGGCTTAAGCTTAATATAAATTCTAAGTCGAGAGATGCTTACTGTGACACCATCATAGACGAAAGCAAGCGAATGAACAAGCTTGTTTTAAGCATTTTAGAGCTTTCACGCTACGAATCGGGGCAAATTCCCTTAAACAACGAAAATTTTTCGGTTTCTCCCCTTGTAAAGCAAGCTGTTGAGCGTATATTTAAAGACAAAAATATAAGCGTTTCGATTAAAATAGCCGAGGACACCGTAATAAATGCCGACCCCGTTCAGACCGAGCAAATTCTTAAGGCTTACCTTGAAAATGCCGCTTCTCACACCGATAACGGCGGAAGCGTTACGGTTACGGCTCAAGACCGAGATGAAAAAACCGTTAGAATTTCGGTTTTTAACACGGGAAGTCATATAAGCGAAGAGGATATGCCGCAGATATGGCAGAGCTTTTACCGAGGCGATACCTCTCATAAAAGGGATGAGAGCCGTTTCGGGCTGGGGCTTTCAATAGTCAACGCCATTTGTCGCCGTCAGGGCTGCGATTGCGGTGTTTACAACACCGCCGATGGGGTTTGCTTCTGGTTTGATGCCAAACGGCAGCCATAATGCAAAGCCCACAGCTTATTTGCGGCAAAAACTAAAAGTTTAAATCAAATTTTCCCTTGAAAAAAATTAAAATATCTGTTAAAATATCCATTGTAAGACGAGTGGCTTTAATAAAGGCGTAAATCCGGTTTTCGGATTTACGCCTTTTTCTTGTTTAAAAAGGAGAAAATATATGAGAGAAAAAAAGAAAAATAAAATGGCAATAGTCCCAATAAACAGATTGCTTTGGAAAATGGGCTTGCCTATGATTATATCAATGGTTCTTCAAGCGCTTTACAATGTTGTTGACAGTATATTTGTTGCCAATATAAACGAAATCGGAGCAATTGCCAATCAAGCCTTAACCTATGCATTTCCAATTCAAATAATGATTATTGCAATTGGCGTCGGAACAGGTGTAGGCTTAAATACGCTGTTATCCAAAAGCTTAGGAGAAAATAATAAAGACAAGGTAAATAAAACCGCAGGTAACGGTATATTTTTATGTCTGTGCATTTATTTTGTGTTTTTGATATTCGGCTTAACGGGCTCTAAGTGGTTCGTTTCGTTATTTACCGACGACATAAAAATACTTAATATGTCAACCTCCTATTTAAAGATATGCACCTGCCTATCCTTAGGGTCAATAGGCTATACGGTATATGAAAGATTTTTACAGGCAACCGGAAAAACAACACTTTCAACCATTGCGCAAATATCCGGTGCGGTAACGAACATTGTTTTAGATTATATATTTATTTATCCTCTTAATATGGGAGTGGCGGGAGCAGCTTGGGCAACGGTAATAGGTCAGTTTGTCTCGCTTTTTGTTGCAATGTATTTTCATTATAAAAGCAACAAAGAAATAGACGGAAGCTTAAAATACATAAGGCCTGATTTCAATTTAATCAAGAGCGTTTACCGCATCGGAATATCCGCAGCCGTTATGCAGGCATTACTTGCTGTTATGATGGCGGGAATTAATGCTATTTTAGGCCTTGCGAATGCAAATCAAACCGTTTTAATCGGTTCCTTCGGTATATATTATAAAATTCAGCAGGTGGCATTATTTTCGGCGTTCGGCTTATCTAATACAATAATTTCAATTTTGTCCTTTAACTACGGTATGAGGGATAAAAAAAGAATTGACGCTTGTATTAAATACGGAGTTACGGATACGGTAATAGTCACCTTGATATTATCGGTATTATTTGAGCTGTTTGCATATCCGTTATCAAGCCTGTTCGGCTTGGTAGGTACCGCAACAAAGGAAATAATTTATACCTGCACCACGGCACTCAGAATATCAAGCACAGGATTCGTTTTTATGGGGCTTTCTATTGCCGTTCAAGGTGTGCTGCAATCAATCAATTACGCAATACGGCCTTTGACAATCTCCCTGCTGAGGCTGATTGTTTTCGTATTTCCGATAGCATATTTCTTTACATTATCAAGCAATGCTTCAAATACAGTATGGTGGACCTTTCCCATATCTGAAGCATTAACTGCGGTTATTTCTCTCCTTATTTTAAAAAATTCCTATAACAAAAAGCTTAAAGGCATAACAAATGAAGAATTTATCGATTGAATATCGGTAAAAAATAAGCCTCAAGAGCTTATTGCACTTGAGGCTTTGGAGCGGACAACGGGAATCGAACCCGCCTCCTCAGCTTGGGAAGCTGATGTTCTACCGATGAACTATGTCCGCA
>CAYLQF010000039.1:0-9149 GCA_964385735.1 uncultured Ruminococcus sp.
GATGCAGGTGCTAAGAAGGTTGTTATTTCCGCTCCTGCCGGTAAGGATCTTAAGACTATCGTTTACAGCGTTAATGAAAAGACTCTTGACAGCAGCGATAAGATTATCTCAGCTGCTTCCTGCACAACCAACTGTCTTGCTCCTATGGCTGATACCCTTAACAAATACGCTCCTATCCAGAGCGGTATAATGACTACTGTTCACGCTTTCACAGGTGATCAGATGGTTCTCGACGGTCCTCACAGAAAAGGCGATCTTCGTCGTGCCCGTGCAGCTGCGGTAAACATTGTTCCTAACTCAACAGGTGCTGCTAAGGCAATCGGACTTGTTATCCCCGAGCTTAACGGTAAGCTTATTGGTTCTGCTCAGCGTGTTCCGGTTCCGACCGGTTCAACAACTATCCTTGTTGCGGTTGTTAAGGGCAAGGATGTTACCGTTGAGGGCATCAATGCCGCTATGAAGGCTGCTTCCTCAGCCTCCTTCGGCTATACCGAGGAGCCGCTCGTTTCTTCTGATATTGTCGGCATAACCTACGGCTCACTTTTCGATGCTACTCAGACTATGGTTACTAAGATTGACGATGATACCTATCAGGTACAGGTAGTTTCTTGGTACGATAACGAAAACAGCTATACAAGCCAGATGGTTCGTACAATTAAGTACTTTGCCGAAATCTGATAGCGGTTTTTAAAATTTTCATAATTTGTAAGAGCCTTTGGCCGTTTTTGCGGTCGGGGGCTCTATTTTCGTTTAATATATGGGTTTTCTGCATAGAATATAGCGGGGTGAATTTTTATGATATTTAAAATCAATTTAAAAAAACTTTCAGCAGCTCTTTTAATTCCGCTTGCCGTGGGCGGCTTATCCTCCCTGATAACAATGGGAGACACAAAAATATATAAGGCTCTTGAAAAGCCGTCGTTTTCTCCTCCGAGTATAGTTTTTCCGATAGTATGGAGTATTCTTTATATTTTAATGGGCATATCGTTATATCTTGTTATGATGAAGCAGAGTGTCTATCTTGATAAAAGACCCGCTTATATACTTTTCTTTGTTCAACTGTTTATAAATTTTTTGTGGCAGCCTGTTTTTTTCGGTGCAGAAATGTATTTTACGGCATTTGTAATTTTGGCTTTGTTGTTTTTATCTGTTATTGCTATGACCGTGAGCTTTTATAAGATATCCTCAGCTGCCTCGCTTTTGCAAATACCCTATATTATTTGGATAGCCTTTGCCGGATATTTGAATCTCGGAGTTGCAGTTTTAAATTGATTTAAGCCGATTGTAATATTGATTTTTGCGGCGAGCTGTGGTATCATTAAAATGGTGGAATTTTAATGATTTTTACGGAGGCAATAAAATGAGGAAAACGAAGCTTATATGCACGCTCGGGCCTGCGTGTTCAGACGAAAAAACAATAACCGATATGATAAATGCCGGAATGAATGTTGCAAGAATGAATTTTTCTCACAGCACATATGAGGAGCATTTAGACCGAATAAATACCGTAAGGCGGGTAAGCGATAAGCTGGGCGCTTCCGTTGCCGTAATGCTTGATACAAAAGGGCCCGAATATAGAATAGGTGCCTTTAAAAACGGCAAGGTGGCTTTGAAGGACGGCGATGAGTTCACCTTTTCCTCAAGAGATGTCGAGGGAGACGAAAGCATAGTCTCGGTAAATTACAAGGAGCTTTCAAGGGAGCTTTCAAGGGGCGATACGATATTGCTTGATAACGGCCTTTTGATTTTCGAGGTTTTGGAAATAAAGGGCGGCGATATTTTATGTAAGGTTGTTTCGGGCGGAGTGCTTGCAAGCCGTAAAAGCATGAGCTTCCCGGGCAAGCTGTTAAAGCAAAAGTATCTCAGCGAGCAGGATAAGGCGGATATACTCTTCGGCATAAAAAATGATGTTGATTATATTGCCTGCTCGTTTGTTTCGTGCAGGCAGGACCTTGTTGATGTTAAAAATTTTCTTTCCGAAAACAAAGCCGAAGGAATAGAGCTTATAGCTAAAATCGAAAATCAGTCCGGTGTAGATAATATTGAAGAGATATGCAAGGAATGCGACGGTATAATGATTGCAAGGGGAGATATGGGGGTTGAAATATCCTTTGAGCAGCTTCCCGCAATCCAAAAAATGCTTATAACAAAGTGCAGAATGCTCGGAAAAAGGGTTATAACGGCAACCGAGATGCTAGAATCGATGATATATAATCCGAGACCCACAAGAGCCGAAGCCTCCGATGTTGCAAATGCTGTGTATGACGGTACAAGTGCAATTATGCTGTCCGGCGAAACGGCGGCAGGCAAGTATCCTGTTCAGGCAGTTCAGGCAATGGCAAGAATAGCCGAGCAAACCGAACGGAATATTCATTATGAACGGCGCTTTAATTCGAATGAATTTGTTATTAAAAATACCGTTGATGCCATTTCTCACGCAACCTGCGGAATGTCTATAGACCTTTGCGCCAAGGCCATAGTGGTATGTACACTTTCCGGAACAACCGCAAGAATGGTATCAAGATTTCGCTCTCCGGTTGATATAGTTGCCGTTACAACAAACAAAAAAACCTTCAGAAAGCTTGCTCTTTCTTGGGGGGTAACGCCTGTCGTATGTGATATGTATGACTCTATGGATGTGCTTTTTTATACCGCTAAAAAAGTCGCCGCCGAAAAGCTTTCCCTTAAAAGCGGAGACAAAATGGTTATAACGGGCGGTATGACAAACGGTGTATCCGGTAATACCAACATACTGAAAATCGAGACTGTTTAAAGGGGAGGTTACCGCTGTATGAGCAGCGAAACAAAGAAAAAGTTTATAATTGATGTTGCTTTTATCGTTGTTGCGGCGGCTATAGCCTATTTCGTCCTAAAATACGCCGTAAATTGGCTTATGCCCTTCATTATAGGCTTTATAGTGGCGCTTATAGTTCAGCGTCCCGTTGAGCTTTTAAGTCGAAAAGCTCCCGCCTTGAGAGCGTTTTGGTCAACTGCTTGCGTATTTGTTTTCTTTGCACTTGTTTTGGGGCTTATAGTTTTCCCGTGTGTCAGCATATATAACGGAGTAGGCAAATTTGCCGTTTGGGTGCAAAGTAAGCTTCCGGAAATAAAAAATATAATAGATACCGTGGGCAACAGCCTTAATAAGGTTGTAGATAAAATGCCGCCGGATATGCGGCAAATAACCGATACTCTTCCGTCAAAGGCATTTGACGGCGCAGCCTCGGTTATAACAGCTGCGGCATCTTCACTTGCGAAAAGTATTATTTCGTATTTCCCGGAAATTCTTCTCTCAACCGTTATATCAATAGTCGCTTCTTGCTTTACATCTATATATTACGGTAAAATACGGGCTTTTGTGCTTTCTCAGTTTTCCGAGAAAAACCGTTTGCTTATAATAAATGTTAAGAAAATAATAGTTGAAAATGTACTTAAAATGCTCGGCGGATATGCGCTTATACTTTTAATAACCTTCCTTGAGCTTCTTGTAGGACTTTTGATATTTGATATTGAATATGCGTTTATAATAGCACTTTTAATAGCGGTTTTCGATATCCTGCCGGTGGTGGGCACAGGTACTATACTTGTTCCGTGGATAATAATCGATTTTATAACCGGAAGAACCTCTCTTGGAATAGGCCTGCTTATTTTATATGCCGTCATAACTATCGTTCGAAATATTATAGAGCCGAAGATAATAGGAAAGCAAATAGGGCTTTTCCCGCTTGTAACTCTCCTTAGTATGTATCTTGGTCTTGAGTTGTTCGGGCTTTACGGTATGATTGCTTTTCCGCTTGCCTTTGTTGTGCTTACACAGCTTCAAAATGCAGGAGTAATTCATATTTGGAATATGCCTCCGCCGGAGGAGGAAAAGCAGGGCTTTTTTAAAGGTCTTAAAAACAAAATAGCTGCAAAGCTCAAGAGTAAGCAGGAAGATTAGTAAGCCTACGCACTTCAATTGCCGTCTGCATTAGAAGTGCGTAGCTTTTTTCCGGTTAAAGCTATTGTGCTTATGGTAAAAAGTATTATGCTTATCCATTGTGAAGCCGATGCTCCCAAAAATACACCCCTTACCATATCGCCTCGGAAAAATTCAAATATAAATCTGCCTGTGGAATAGATAATCGAATATAAATATATTAAATTGCCTTTTTGCGATTTTTTATTAAATAAATTCAGCAAAAATACAAACAGTAACAAATTGAATAAGCCTTCAACCAGCGCTATCGGGAAGCGCCTAACGCCGTTAATTTCCGGTACTAATTCATTGTGCGCCGTAAATCCGAATTTACTTTCGATTCCGTAACAGCAGCCGCCTAAAAAACAGCCAATTCTGCCAAAAAAATGAAAAAGCGGTACACAAATTGCGAAAACATCGAAAATAGTTTTTTTAACTTCGGGTTTTTCTTTTCTTTTGTAAATTACCAGCGAAATAACCGAGCCTATAAATCCACCGTAAAAAACCATACCGCCAAAACAGATTTGCAGTGCATTTTTTAAGGTTGAAAATTCAAAAGTATTTAACCTTATATTTTGCGATATAACATTAAAGCATTTTATAAGTGTATTTATATTGGTAATAGCATAAAGACAATGACCGCCGATCAGCATTCCTATGCCGACAACCAATACCATTAAAATTACATCTTCAAAAAATAAATTAATTTGCTTTAAAAGCTTAAATGCAACAATTGTCGATATAAAAATTCCGACAAAACCGCACAGGGCGTAGCTCCCTACCGTTCTGCCGAAAATTTCGATAAAAGGATACATTTTAATCTCTCCGATAATAAAACACCGCCGCTTTGTTTCTACAGAGCAGCGGTGTTTTTATAATTACATAGTGAGCAAGGCTGCGTTTAAAGCATTTGCCGTACTCCCTGCCGCTCCGGCAGCACACAATACACAAAGTGTACAAGAGAAAAAACCGATACCTGCAAGAGCAGTACCTATAATGGAAAGCACTAAGCCTGCGGTACCGAGTCCGCTTGAAGCGCCGGCTAATTTAGCTGCCTTGCTGCCCTTTGCAGCACAGATTATACCGATAATACCGCAAACCAAAGCCGCAATATTTACTAAATAAAACCATGCAAGTACTGCTGAAACAATACCGAGAACCAAGCCCGCAATAGATAATCCTTTTCCGGTGTTCTGCATAAATACACCCCCAAACCATAAAGTATATGTACGAAAGTACAATATAACAATACCATAGTATTTTTATATTGTCAAGTAAAAAGTTACAATAGTATTGCAAGCTTTGTTATTAGGAGGGCTTTATATGCTGAATAAAAAAATAAAGAGCTTACGCCTTTCACGCAATATATCTCAGGTTGAACTCGCAAAGCGCTTAAATGTAAGTAAACAAAGTGTTTCGAATTGGGAAAACGATAATATTCAACCCTCAATTGAAATGCTTATTAAAATCGCAAAAACATTAAATGTCAGTACAGATTATCTGTTAGGGCTGTCGGACCGAAAAACTATTGATGTAACAGGACTTACAGATTCTCAAATAGCCCACATACAACAAATAATAAACGATTTGAGAGGAATTTTTTAGCTGTGGCTGAATGTACACAAGGACAGTATTTTATTATAAATGAAAAGCAGGCCTTCTAATCGGTAGAAAGCCTGCTTTGAGCAATTCATTTTACAGCTTGTTTATCTTATTAAAATAATTAAAAGAACGGCTTGAAGCAGCATCATCAGCGGTATACCAAGCATAAAGCGCTTATGTCCTGTTTTGTGACGCAGCATTATCATAGCTATGAACATCAAAGGAGAGCCGCCGATGGCGCAGAGCAGAAGCAGGGTTCTTTCCCGTATTCTTTTTTTGTGCTTTGCTGCCGACCGTTTGTCATAAAGGCAAACAAATGCCGATATTAAATTGATTGACACAGCATAAATTAAAATTGAATATAAAATAACACTATCCAGCTTACTTCACCGCCGTTTAAATATTTAACTACAGTATAAAATATTTAAACGGCTTTTTCAATCTGTTTTTTCAGCTTAACAATTATTCTTTTTTCAAGTCTTGATATGTAGGACTGAGAAATTCCCAAGGTGTCGGCAACCTGTTTTTGGGTGTATTCGCTATAGCCGCCCATTCCGAACCGCATTTGCATTATTTGCTTTTCTCTTGCGGGAAGTTTGTCTATAAATGAAAGCAAAAGACATCTTTCGTCCTCCTGCTCAATACTGCTTCCGACCTCATCGCCGTCACTTCCCAAAACATCGGAAAGCAGCAGCTCGTTTCCGTCCCAGTCGGTATTTAGGGGTTCATCGATTGAAATTTCGTTTTTTCTTGCGGCTGTTTTTCTGAGGTGCATAAGTATTTCGTTTTCTATGCAGCGTGAGGCATAGGTTGCAAGCTTGATATTTCGGTCGGGGCAAAAGGTGTTTACTGCCTTAATCAAGCCGATAGTGCCTATGGATATAAGGTCTTCAATGCTGCTGCCGGAATTATCGAATTTTCTTGCTATATAAACAACCAGCCTTAAATTATGGACTATAAGCTTTTCCTTTGCCGCTTTATCCGAGCTTGCAAGAAGCAATTGCTCTTCGCTTGCCGAAAGCGGCGGAGGCAGGGTTTCCGGACCGTTTATGTAGTGTATCGGTTTTATTATACCGAGCCTTTTAAGCAGGGAAAAAACCGCCGATGTAATTTTCAGCTTATATACTCCGAAGAATTTCAATTTATAACACCGCTTCCGGATTTATTATTGCGTTGTATTCACCGTCTATAGGCTGCTTTGAAACGGCGAGTATAGGGGAAAACAGCTCTTTTTTGCCGTCCTTGACGGTTATAACGGCCCTGTCACAGCGATAAGCCTCAAGTAGAACCGTTCCAGAAACCGTAGAGCAGGGAACAGCTCGAAATCTCGCAGGGTCGTTTTTTATTTCAAGGCGCTCTGCATACTCTGCTTCGGTTATAATTATCTGAGAGACGCCGAAAATATCGGTAAGCGAGTTTCCGCTGTCTACCATAGCATACAGATTTATGCTTTTATTGCCGTAAAAAACAGCTATTTGACAGTCTTTACTCGACGGAGCGTTTTTTGCAAGCAGCTTTGAAAGAGCAAAGGCAACAGTATAGCATATCAGGCACAGTATAATCAGCAATACGGCAGATATATCGAAATAAACCGTTGAATTGTATATGAACATTCCGTTTGGCTTGAATATGTACCAAATTGCCGTCATTGCACCGGCAAAGGCAAACGAAACGGCAAAGAAAACAGCACATAATCTTAAAAACAGCTTTTTATTACTATAGCCGAAGGAGCAAATAACAACAGCTGCACAAACTGTAAGCCTCAAAATAATCTCAAAAGCGAAAGAAAGGCGAGGCAGGAATATTGAAAGTGAGGATATTCCCCCGACTGCCGCACCGGCAAGTAGTCTTCGTCTTTTTACCGACAGCCTGCAAAGCGCCGCAGTCAGCTTTATAAGAAAATAGTCGATTATCATATTAACACATATCAAAATATCAGCGTAAATCTTCATATGCTTCACCGCTTTAAAAGCCTTTGATACGATTATACATCTGTTGTGCTTAAAAAGCTGTCGCTTTAAAGACTGCTTTTTTGTAAGATTTAAGGAGATTGTGATATTTTTTATTTTTCTTGAATAAGAAACGCCGATGTGTTAAAATATTGCGGTAAAAGGGTGATAGAAATGTTTTTAAAATCTGCAAAATCTGTTTTCGATTATCTTATAGTCGGCCTTGGGAACCCGGGTATTGAATACGAAAAAACTCGCCATAATGCAGGCTTTATGGCAATTGATAAGCTTAGCGGTATGTGCGGCTGTGAGGTGAGCAAAGCAAAATTTGAAGCTCTATATGCCGATACCGTAATAGCCGGAAAAAGGGTAATGCTTTTAAAGCCGCAGACCTATATGAATAATTCCGGAAGAGCTGTTGCGGCGGTAAGCTCATTTTATAAAATCCCTTATGACAAAATTATAATAATGTTTGACGATATTTCTCTTGATGTCGGCAATATCAGAATTAGGCGTAAGGGCAGTGCGGGCGGTCATAACGGAGTAAAGGATATTATAGAGCTTCTCGGAACAGAGGATATTATGCGCATTAAGATAGGCGTCGGTCAGAAGCCGAATAAGGATTATAAGCTTGCCGATTGGGTGCTGTCAAGGCTTCCGTCGGATTTGGCAGCCGGTTTTGACGGCGCTTTGGAAAATGCCGCAAAAGCCGCAGAGTGTATAGTAAAAAACGGAATAGATAAAGCTATGAATGCTTACAGCAAATAATTTTGTATGAAATTTGTAAATGATATATTAAAAAAGGATTCGGAATACCGAAAGCTGTCGTCGGATATTTCAAGTGGTAAGCTGCCGATTTGCATAAGCGGGCTTTCAACCGTGCATAAAGCTATGTTTGCTTCCGCAATTTGCAAGCATACCGAAAAAAAGCTTCTTTTAATAACTCCGGATGAGGCTTCGGCTGCGCTCCTTTCGGATGATATACGGTCTTTTGGACTTAATACGGCAGTCCTACCCTCGAGAGATTTTAATCTTCTTCGAATATCGGGAGCCTCAAGGGAATATGAGCATAAAAGAATACAGATTCTGTCGGGAATTCTCGACGGAGCCTTTGATGTGCTTGTTCTTTCTGTTGACAGTGCGCTTATGTATACCGTTCCCCCTGAAATTCTTAAATGCAGTATTTTTTCGCTTTCGAATTCCGATGAGCTTTGCTTAGATGAATTTTCAAGGCGACTTGTAAGGGCGGGGTATGTGAGAACCGAGCTTACCGAAGGAGAGGGTCAGTTCTCAGTTCGGGGCGGAATAGTAGATATTTATCCTACAAACCGAAAAGCTCCCGTAAGAATAGAGCTTTGGGGTGATGAGATAGATACAATCTGCGAGTTTGACCCTATGACTCAGCGTCGCACCGAGACCATGTCAAATGTAAAAATCGCTCCTGCTGCAGAGCTTCCCTTTGATTGCGAGGAGCTTTGTGATAAGCTGGAGGATTATCTTAAAAACGAAGCAAGCCTAAGTGAAGACCAAAGGGAGAAAATTGTAACCGATATCGAAAGCTTAAAGGGCGGCGAGACTATTTCGGCTGACCCGTATTTACCCTTTCTTTATCCTACCTTGGCAACTGTTTTCGATTATAC
>CAYLQF010000039.1:9249-12915 GCA_964385735.1 uncultured Ruminococcus sp.
CTTTGTGAGGACCTTGAGCATATACACCGTATCGGAGGTACGGCAATCGTTCTTGCGGGTGAAGAAAAAGCGGCGGGAGTTTTGTGTGCCGAAATTTGCGAAAGGGGAATTCCGGCAACCTCTTTAAAGGAGAACAGTCCTCTTCCCGAAAAGGGTATATATGTAATGACAGGCGGTCTTTCCGCAGGAATAGAAATACCAACACTTAAATTTTTACTTTTAAGTCACAGATATCTTGCTCCCGAAGAAAAACGCAAGCAACGCAGGATGAAGGGGGCAAAGGAAATAGGCTCTCTTGATGAGCTTAAAAGAGGAGACTATGTAGTTCACGCAAGCCACGGCATAGGGATTTTTGACGGTATAAACCGTATAACCAACGGCAGTATAAAAAAAGATTATATAAAAATAAAATATGCCGGAAGCGATGTCCTTTATGTTCCGGTAACCCAGCTTGACCTTGTTTCGAAATATATCGGTGCCGCAGCAAATG
Organism: uncultured Ruminococcus sp.; assembly: GCA_964385735.1. Taxonomy (GTDB): domain Bacteria; phylum Bacillota; class Clostridia; order Oscillospirales; family Acutalibacteraceae; genus UBA737. Next base: position 9,740 of record CAYLQF010000039.1, read on the forward strand.
AGGGCAGTATTAAGCTTAACAGGCTTGGTAGCGACAGCTGGCAAAAAACCCGTTCAAGGGTAAAGGCAGCTATTAAAAATATGGCTAAGCAGTTAACTGCGCTGTATGCAAAGAGAATGTCCGTAAAGGGATATGCTTTTTCTCCCGATACAGACCTTCAAAATGACTTTGAGCGCCGCTTTGAATATGAAGAAACCGAGGATCAGCTTAGGTGTATAAATGAAATTAAGGGCGATATGGAGCGAGCGGTTCCTATGGACCGTTTGCTTTGCGGAGATGTGGGCTTCGGTAAAACCGAGGTTGCGCTGAGAGCCGCCTTTAAATGTGTGAGCGAGGGTAAGCAATGTGCCTTTCTTGTTCCTACTACAATCCTTGCAATGCAGCATTTTGCAACCGTAACAAGAAGACTCGGCGATATGCCGATAACTGTTAAGCTGCTTAACCGATTTGTGCCGAAAAAGGAGCAGGTAAAAATCGTTTCGGGTCTTAAAACCGGCAGAGTTGATATGGTTATAGGCACCCATCGTATGATATCCTCTGATGTAAAATTTAAAAGCCTCGGGCTTGTTATAATTGATGAGGAGCAGCGCTTCGGTGTTGCTCAGAAGGAAAAGCTTAAGGAGCTTTATCCTTATGTCGATATACTTACTCTTTCCGCAACCCCTATACCGAGAACCCTTAATATGGCAATGTCGGGACTTAGGGATATGTCTACTATAGATGAAGCCCCTATGGATCGATATCCCGTTCAAACCTATGTTTTAGAGCAAAACAGCGGAGTTATTGTCGACGCAATCAATAAAGAGCTCCGTCGAGGAGGACAGGTTTATTATCTGCATAACCGTGTCGAAACTATAGTATCCTGCGCCGCAAGGCTTAAAAATCTTGTTCCGCAGGCGAGAATAGGTATAGCTCACGGTAAAATGAGTGAGGAAGAGCTTTCGGAGGTATGGGGCAGGCTTATTGACGGCGAAATCGACATTCTTGTTTGCACAACTATTATAGAAACCGGCGTTGATGTGCCTAATGTTAACACACTTATAATAGAAAATGCCGATAGAATGGGACTTGCTCAGCTTCATCAGTTAAGAGGCAGAGTCGGTCGCTCTTCAAGGCGAGCTTATGCATATTTTTGCTTTAATAAGGATAAATCGCTTACCGAAACAGCCTATAAACGACTTGAGGCGATAAGGCAATTTACCGAGTTCGGCTCGGGCTTTAAAATCGCCTTGCGAGATCTTGAAATAAGGGGAGCGGGCAGTATTCTCGGCGGAGAACAGCACGGTAATATGGAGGCTGTCGGATACGATATGTATTTAAAGCTTCTTTCGGATGCTGTAAATGAAGAAAACGGTATAGCTTCTCATAATGAGCTGAGCTGTACGATAGATCTCAATATTTCGGCACATATTCCCGAAAGCTATATAGAGTCTCTTTCGGCAAGGCTCGGAATATATAAGCGAATAGCGGATATTGAAAGCGAGGAGGATGCCGCTGATGTTATAGATGAGCTGTGCGATCGCTTCGGTGAGCCTCCTACGGCGGTAATGGGACTTATCAATATTGCACTTATAAGGAATAAGGCGGCGCTTTCGGGGATATATGAAATAAACGAAAACGCTATGGGTGCCGTTTTAAAAACCGATAAATTAAGACAAGATATCGGTCAGAAGCTTTCCGATGAGTTCGGAGCTGCATTTACGGTTTCCTCTCTCGGGCAACCGGCATATATAATAAAGCTCAAGAAAGGCGAAAAGCTATCGTCTTTTGTAGAGCGTTTGTCAAGGGTGCTGTAATTTTTAGTAGACATTTTCTTGATTATGGTATATAATTAAAAAAATATATAATTCTCGCTACGGAGGAATTAAAATGAAGCTTTTAAAAAAAATCGTAGCCGTTCTCGGTGCGGCAGCCTTGCTGCTGACCTTTGCCGGCTGCCATGAAAAGGACGAAATTGCGGTAACTGTCGGAGATGTTGAATTTACATCTGCTTACTATATGTGCGCATTTATTCAGGCTGACAGTGAGGCAATGGCGAGGGTAGAGGAAATGGCTGAAGAGGACGACTCTATCGATACAAGCAAGGATAATTATTATTATTCGCAAAAGATAGACGGTAAGGATTATCAAACCTATGTCAAGGATGAGGCTGTTTCCGCTCTTAAGGAAATAGCGGCATATAAAATAAAATGTAAGGAAGTCGGTGTTGAAATATCCGAGGCTGACGAGGCAGGCGTACAGCAGTATGTTGAATACTATTGGAGCTACGGCGGCTATAACGAGCTTTACGAGCCTAACGGCGTAAGCTATTCAACCTATATGCAGTATGTCAAAGATTCTTATTATTCACAGAGGTATTTTGAGTATCTCTATGGCTCTGAGGGTACAAAGGCCATATCCGATGATGAGGTAAAAGAGCATCTCAGCACTAACTATGCCATAGCCGATATTCTTGCGGTTACTCTTTCCGGCCTTGAGGACGATGAAATAGCGGAAAAAAAGCAAACACTTCAGGGATATGCCGATTCAATCAAAAACGGCAGTATGACCTTTGAGCAAGCTTATATTGCCGAGAATCCGTCCTATTCAAGCAGCGAAAGTGAGGAGGACTCTACTGATGAGGATTCCCCGAAGGATGAGCTCGCAAGCCTTATAGGAAGCGATAAAACCTCCTCCTCGTATCAAACCGAGCACTTTGATACGATAAAGGCAATGGCAACAGATGAGGTTAAGCTTATCGAGGAAAGCGACGGCTCGGGTATATTACTCGTTGTTAAAAAGGAAATCTTAGATGATTCTTATTATCTTGAGAATCTGGATATGACCATTCGTCACACTATAAAGGACGATGAGTTTGAGGAAGAAATAGAGACTGTAGTTAAGTCTTTGGAAACTACCGTTAACGATTATGCCGTAAACAGATTTAAGGCAAAGAAGATAGAATATCCCGAAACAACGGTATATTAAGCTGTCGGCGTTAGGTGGCTTTGGCATAGCTCAGGCATTTTGGTTATACAGAAAATTATCCCGTCTGCTCTATTGTGAGCAGACGGGATTGATTTTTTATTATGCTATTTTGTTTTGCTTATTTTACAAAGCGCTTTTTTCTTTTACCGTAAACCGCCGTACCTATGAATGTGCTGCTGCCTAAAACAGCAAGCACAAGCAAGAGTGCC
>CAYLQF010000040.1:0-12752 GCA_964385735.1 uncultured Ruminococcus sp.
ACCTCGGAAAAATGCTCCTTTCGGAAGAAACAGAATGCTTCTGCTTCCTCGCAGGTCACGAGTCCTTTGCAGCCGCTGAGGGCGCTATCAAAATTGCTCTTAATGCAAACAAGGTTCGTACCAAGCCGCTTAGGGTTATACTTAACGGTCTCGGCAAGGATGCCGCATACATTATATCACGCATAAACGGCTTCACATTTGTTGAAACCACCTTCGACCCCTATAAGGAGGAGGTTACCGTTGTAAGCACAAAGGCATTTTCAAACGGCAAGAGAGCCGATGTTAAGTGCTACGGGGCAGACAATGTTCCCGAGGGCGTTGCCATAATGAAGCTTGAAAATGTCGGCGTTTCCATAACAGGAAACTCAACCAATCCCACTCGCTTCCAGCACCCCGTTGCAGGAACCTATAAGAAGTGGTGCGTTGAAAACGGCGTTAATTACTTCTCCGTTGCTTCCGGCGGCGGCACAGGAAGAACTCTCCACCCCGATAATATGGGTGCAGGTCCTTCCTCCTACGGTATGACAGACACTATGGGCCGTATGCACTCCGATGCTCAGTTTGCAGGCTCCTCCTCCGTTCCCGCTCATGTTGAAATGATGGGACTTATCGGTGCGGGCAACAACCCGATGGTCGGTATGACAGTTGCCTGCGCAGTTGCTGTTCAGGAAGCCTTGAATAAATAATACAGAGCTACTGCTGAGGGCGTATCTACCGCCTAATGCTAAAAGCACAGGGAACACCGTTTTTATTTTAATAAAGCGTGTTCCCTGTTATATATTCAGAATATTCCGTTTGTGATATATCGTAAAAAGGGGATTATTTAATGTACTGTAAAAATTGCGGCAGCCCTACAGCCGATACGGCAACATATTGTACCGCTTGCGGTGCAAGGCTTAACGACGGCTTAGAGCCTGTTGTGCCGGCGGACAGTCCAAGCTTCGGCTTTGCTTTCTTAAGCTTTTTCTTCCCTTTAGTAGGACTGATACTTTTCCTTGTTTACGAAGGGAAAAAGCCGCTCAGAGCAAAATCCTGCGGTCAAGGGGCTTTAATAGGCTTTATTACAAAAATTCTTCTTTCAATTGTAATTTGGACCTTTTATTGGATATATGCTTATCGTATTTTAAGCTTTACAATGATCTAAAGTCTCCCGCATATATCCGCTGTTTTACATAAAAATGCGTAGAAAGCGCGAAATTTAGCGCTTTCTACGCATTTATTATAAGGTCGGTTATTTTGCGATTTTTCGATATCGGCTTCGCTTTTTACAGTCACTCTCTAATATAAAATTTAAACCCGAATTATCCGAAAAGCAACAAAGCAATTAAAATTGATAATCTGATAAAAATAAGCAAAATTATTAACATGAGTACAGATTATATCTTAATCGGTAAGCATATAGATAAGGATACAAATATTGTTTTAAACAGAATTGCGGACCTTTCTGATTGCGATTATAAATTGCTTGATATGATAATCGTATACTGCTTAAACAAAAAATGACACCTTTGATTGGTGCCATTTTTATATAAATTCGTTTTATCTTACAAGCTTTGAAAAAACCGAACAATTCTTGCTATTCCGATTTTATTTGTTAAAAAGTTAATTTTTTTCAGACTGAGACTTCTCACCGTATTAACCCCTGTTCATCGCCGTTTTCCTTTAATTATTTTTCAAGTTTTCCCAAATCGGAAAAACAAACGGTTGAAATGAATTTGCATAAATGATATACTTAAAACAGACCGAATAAGGAGATGAGCATTGATTATGCACAATACCGCATCACCGAATAACAAGCGCTCTCCGAAACGACTTCTCTCGCTCTTTAGTGGATGCGGGGGCATGGATATTGGCTTTGAGGGCGGCTTTCAATGCCTGAAAAAATCAATCAATACTCATATTCATCCTAACTGGATTCAAAGCGAAAGCGGTAAGTGGGTAACGGTGGTTCCAACAGGATTCAAAACCGTTTTTGCAAACGATATCCGTCCCGACGCTAAAGCAGCATGGGTATCTTACTTTTCCGAAAAATATCCAAACGCCGAGGAAATTTATCGATTGGAAAGCATAGTTGAACTTATTAAGAGAGCCAAGGCAGGAGAGAATGTTTTTCCCCGTAACATTGATATCCTTACAGGAGGATTTCCATGTCAGGATTTTTCCGTTGCCGGTAAAAGACTCGGCTTTAAATCAAACAAAAGCCACAATGGAAACAGCCTTGACACCAAGGAACCGTCTACAGAAAACCGAGGTCGACTGTATATATGGATGCGTGAAGCAATTAACATCATCCGTCCTTCTGTGTTTGTCGCAGAAAATGTTAAAGGGCTTGCAAGTCTGCAAGATGCAAAAGATATTATAGAGCAAGACTTTTCAACTGCCGCAGACGGGGGATATATTGTAATTCCCGCCCGAATTCTTCAAGCAGCTGACTTTGGCGTTCCGCAATCGAGAGAACGCATTGTGTTTTACGGCTTTAAACGAAGCGCTTTAAGGGAAGAGGCTCTGTCCGAACTCCTCGCACCGAATTTAAATCCCGATTTTGACCCTTATCCGTTACAAACGCACAATTTTACCGCAAACGGCACCGGTTTGCTCCCGTTTGTTAACTGTTCCGATGCACTTGACGATTTGAAAGAGCCGGACACAACAACAGACATCGCACAGAAAAAGTATTCAAAAGCAAACTTTATGCCAAAGGGACAGGGAAATACAGAAATTAAACTCAATTCCGTTTCACCCACAATCAGATCGGAACACCACGGAAATATAGAGTACCGTAGGCTGTCTGCCGAAAACGGCGGCAGACACGAGGCCGAGCTTGCCTGCGGACTGATGCAACGAAGATTAACCGTCAGAGAATGTGCCCGACTGCAAACCTTTCCCGATAACTATCAATTTATCCTACCTAAAACGCCGTGCCGAAGCGGCGTCAGCGCAAGCAACGCTTACAAGATTATCGGAAATGCAGTTCCTTGTGTATTTGGCTACAGCATCGCTATGCGACTGGCAGAAAATTGGGATAAATATTTCAAATAAGCAACGCCGATTCTCAAAGCATAATGAGGGTCGGCCATAATTTTATTGCAATTTTTCATAAATTACTTCAAGCGATCCGCCATGCTCATAATACATCTTTGCTTCGGGTGTACCATTAAACTGACCGTGGCTGAATCTACATTCATTTCTAAGAACAAGCGTTTTTCCGGTATTCAAATTTTTTATTGTTGTAAGAATATTTGCCTGCTTATCCGGTACCGATCCGCAAATCGATTCAATTACAAGTGCCTTACCGAATTCACTTACGGCAGGGACTTTATATATTTCTATGCCGAGCTTTGTTGTTTTGGCATAATAGTAAGCCTGTTTATGTATTCGCAAAAATTCCGGCAGTCCCGCATCATACCTAAGCTTTTGATTTAACTCTTTTGCCAGTGCTTCGGAAGCTGCAATAGCACAATTCCTTTTAGCCTCATTGTATTCTTCATCGCCGTCTATGCATACATTGATAAGCTTTGAAAATACCTGTTCTCTGGTTTTCGAGGAGGTTACCATTTCAAATGTAGTCAAGCTGCAATCATAAGGTAAAACCGACTGCGAGTCCAACTTTCCGTCGACTAGGTATTCCAAAATCACCCGTTTATCCCTTAATGTAATCATGCAGTCTTTTCGTTTGACCTCGTTTTTATAATGCCATTCCCCATTATTTTCACAAAGCACCGACAGCAATTTTTTCCAAGTGACATCAAACCATTTTTCGTATTCACTTCGGGCGTAATCACTGAAAATATGCCGATGTTTGTAGTTTGCTCCGGTATAGCAGTTTAAAAGCTTATACAGTCCCATATTCCCCAGTATAAAGCTTTCCTCCTTCAATGAAAAACCGTATTCTCCGACAACAATATCCACAGGGTCCTCTTTTTTTGTATCATTCCCCTGCCATATAATTTTTGCTTCCTTTGGAATTGAAAAAGAAGAGTTATTAAAAATAGCCTTTCCCAATGCATATCCGTTGTCGACAATTTCTCTAAACACACCGGAAAATATTTCCATACTTTTTAAATTTTCAGCGCCTGACAGATCACCTAAAACAACGCTTTTTGCGTAAGCAAGAAATGTTTTACTATCATACAGGTCACTGTGTTCAAAAGCAATCCCGTCCTTTAACAAGCCTATCGTTGTTGCCACGCTGAGTTCCCTGAGATGAGTTTTAATATCAGCCATGAGTTTTCTCCCCACCTTATTTTAAGTAATAGCTCGTTGCCCATTTTATCTATAGTGCATTTTACTGCATTTTGCATTAAAAGTAAACCCTTAGAATATGTTTAATTTTCCTTTTCATTTTCCTGAGTGTTTTGAAGAGCAATCAGGAACAAAAAATTCTTCCCCGCCCATTTAATAAGAAAAAGCGACTGTAATTTGCTTACAGTCGCCCTTTAAATAAGCCGTATTCACATTTATGTTATTTGAAAAATATCGGCTTATCGGTTTTGCCGCTTTCATAAACGGCGCATATAAGCTTTTGTATTTTAAGAGCCTCTTCGCCGCTTATTTGAAGCTTCTCCTTACCCTGCACGCTGTTATAAAACTGCCTTATCTGCTTTATATGCTGATATCCCCAATAGTCCTTACCGCCGCCGTATTCGAAATTATCGCTCATTTTTTGAGTTTTGCTTATAACCGTACCGTCGTTAAGCGTTATCTCAGCTTGGTCATAGCTTAATACGGCCTTTCCGTTTTCGCACATCAGGCGTATTTCTATCGGCTCGTTACAGCCGTAATTGTTCATAGCATAAAAGCCGTATGCTGCGCCGTTTTTATACTTTATAAGACCCTCGGCGGTATCATCAACCTGCATAAGCGAGTGTCCCCTATTATCTATATGCGAATAAACACTTTCGGGCTCATCGTTTATAAACCAGTTTACGAGATCCATCGAATGTATGGCCTGATCTATAACAACGCCGCCGCCCTCCTTGTCCCATGTTCCCTTCCAATCGGAATCGGCATAATAATCGTCGGGTCGATACCAAGTAAGCGTGCTTCGAGCAAATTTCACCTTGCCGAGAATTCCGTTATCGATGCATTTCTTAACAAGCTGAGAAGCGGCATTATAACGGCATTGGAAAATAACGCCGTATAAAACGCCTTTTTCCTTTGCAAGCTTAACATTTTCCGCACCGTCTGCATAGTTTATGCTTATCGGCTTTTCGCAGATAACATTTATCCCATTTTCTATTGCGTAACGGGACATCACGGGATGAAGGTAATGAGGAACACACAAATGCAAAACATCGGGCTTTTCTTTTTCACACATTTCCTTATAATCGGTATACGCCCTGGTATTATAGCTTTCTGCGGCGGCTTTGGCTCTGTCCTCTTTTATATCGCATACCGCAGCAAGACAAATATCATCAAACGCTGTTGCAGACATTGCGTGTCTTATAAAAATATTGCCACAGCCTACTATACACACCTTAAGCTTATCCATAATCCTACCACCTTGTTTTTTACTAAAAATCCAACTGCTTGCAAGCTTAATCGGTAAAACCCATTATACTCCGTTTTTTTCTTAAGTATATAAAAATATCGACTTTTTGTAGTACTTTTTTGACATAATAAAAGCTTACGGTCGTGAAATAGAGCTTCGCCTTAAATTAAAGCCATATTTTCCGTATTAAAATAAAACAGCTCCCCAAAACGGAGAGCTGTAAAAAGGTTTTGTGGATTTTGCCTTTTATATGGTTCTATTTGTTATAGTGCTTATAGCCGGGGTGCTTGCCCGTAACATGATAATAATTCTCCCTTAAATAAAGAAGCTTATCAATCTTGTCCTTATTTATCTCCTGAGCACCGCCGAGAAGATGAGCGGTAAGCGAAATTTTTGCAAACAGCTCAAGAGTTTCCATTCTGTAATAGGCTGTTATAAGGTCACAGCCGACAGTAAGCGCACCGTGGTTCTGAAGAAGCATAACATCGTGCTCGGAAAGGTACGGAGCTATAGCCTCGGGAACCTCATCCGTGCTCGGTGTTCCAAAGGGAGTAAGCGGAATAGAGCCTATTGCTATAACAGTTTCTATCATAGAATACTCATCAAGGCTCTTACCTGCCACTGCATATCCTGTTGCTGTGGGCGGATGAGCGTGCACAACCGCACCCACATCCTCACGCTCCTTATAACAGCGAAGATGCATCTTTATCTCACTTGAGGGCTTATAGCCAGACTCACCGGATATAACCTCGCCCTTGTCGTTAATAATGACAAGCTTTTCGGGAGTTATAAAGCTCTTGCTTATACCCGTTGGGGTTGCCATAAAATTACCGTCCGGTAATTTAACGGAAACATTTCCGTCGTTAGCGGCAACCCAGCCAAGCTGCCACATTTTATGGCAGACATCGCATATCTGCTCCCTTATTTCCATGTACTCCATTCTTTAAATCCTCCATATATATAAAAAGTACTCCTATTTCCTTATTTAACGGTAAAGAGGACCGTAGACTTCACAGGCACGGTAATCCGAGCCCTCCTTATCCATTCCGAACGCACTCCAAGCTGCCGGACGGAATATCTTATCCTCCGGAACATTATGAGTTGCTACAGGTATTCTGAGCATAGAGCAGAGAGTTATAAGATCTGCTCCTATGTGCCCATAGGAAATTGCACCGTGATTTGCGCCCCAGCAGCCCATAAGGTCATAAGCCGACTTAAACGGACTGCCCTCCTTGCCGTTGCAACGGGGTGTAAACCATGTGCAGGGCCATGTGGGGTTTGTACGCTCCATAAGCTTATCTGTTACATCGTCCGGAAGGTTAACCGTCCATCCTTCGGCAATCTGCATAACGGGACCGAGTCCCTTAACAAGGTTAAGTCTTATCATTGTTGCAGGCATTTCGGCACGGGTAACATAATGACTTGAGAAGCCGCCGCCTCTGAAGTTATCGAAGCCCGCCTCGCACCAAACCGTAGCATCGGTCATCTTCTTTATATCCTCGTCCGTTACCTCCCACCATTTTTTCATAATGGGATTTCCGTTTTCATCACGGCACTCACCGCAGGCATCAAGGCAGGCTGCTCCGGAATTGAGAAGATGAATAATACCGCCGTTTTCCTTAGCCTTGCCCTCAAGCTCGTAGCCCGTGGCCTTTTTAGTTGCTTCGGGCGACCAGAAGGTACGAACATCGGCAAAAATCTGAGCACGGTTGGTAAGAAGCCTCATAAACAGCATACTTATACCGTTTAAAACATCGTTTTCGGTTGCAAAGGTCATTGGCTCTCTGGCACCGGTATAATCGAAGGTTGAATTAAGAAGTGCCTCGGGATAATCGCAGTTCGGCCAATGGTCTGTCCACTGGCGCTGACCCTGAAAGCCCGCTGCTATCGCATTATGACCGAGCATTTCCTCCTCAAAGCCTTCGGGAAGCTTTTTATTGCCGTTCATAAGATCCTTTATTATAAGGTACATCTTAACGGTAAATTCCCACTGCTCCTTTTTCTTCTCATCCGAGAATTTAACAAAATCGGGGTTATCGTCCCTGCCCTCCTTGCAATGAGCCTTAGTCCAAGCAAGAGCCTTTTCGTACTCCTCTTTGTTATATATTCCCTCCTCCATACGGCGGAGAATTTCAACCTCGTCAACCGATTCCACACGCATTCCGAGATATTTTTCCATAAAATCGGAATCCATTATAGAGCCGCCTATGCCCATACAGATAGAGCCTATCTGCAAATAAGATTTGCCTCTCATTGTAGCGACGGCAACCGCTGCTCTTCCGAAGCGCAGGAGCTTTTCCTTAACCTCCTCGGGAATGCTTGTTACCTCATCCCTGTTCTGCACCTCGTGACCGTATATTCCGAATGCGGGCAGGCCCTTTTGCGCATGAGTTGCCATTACCGAAGCAAGGTAAACCGCTCCGGGGCGCTCGGTTCCGTTAAAACCCCATACGCCTTTTATTGTAAGGGGATCCATATCCATCGTTTCCGAGCCGTAGCACCAGCAGGGAGTTACCGAAAGGGTTACCGCAACTCCCTCTCTGCGGAATTTATCTGCGCAGGCTGCCGATTCGGGCACCCTGCCTATCGAAGAATCGGCAACTACCACTCTCACCGGCTCTCCGTTTGAATAGGTAAGATTTTCTTCAAAAAGCTTTTTGGCGGCAAGCGCCATATCCATTACCTGACCCTCAAGGCTCTCTCTGAGCTTCATAGGGCCACGGCGCCCGTCTATTATCGGACGGATTCCTATTGCGGGATAATCGCCTATATATCTGTTTTCAGCCATTTCGATATACCTCCGTTTTTCATACAAGTGGATTTGTAAAATTTAATATTTATAATTGCATTATAGTCATATTTATGGTAAAATACTATAGTAATAACGAATAAAAATAGTACAATATTCAGTTTTTGCTGCTTTAGCGGGTGATTTATATGAAATATAACGAGTTATACGAAAAAAAGAAGCACGGCTCAGAGGAATTTCCGATACAATATGATTATGTAGATAAGAACCACGGTCAATATATTATGCCGCTGCATTGGCACAACGAATTTGAAATAATACATATAATAAGCGGCTCCTTCAAGCTGTTCGTTTCAAATATCGAATACAATATGAAGCAGGGCGATATAGCCTTTATAGGCTGCGGATTTATGCACCGAGGCGAGCCGGATAACTGTGTATATGAGGTTTCGGTTTTCGATTTGAATATGCTTCGCCGCAGACAGGGGGACATAATAAACCCCATGCTTACTCCGATTATGAGCGGCGACAGCTTTATAACAACCCTTTTGCCGCTCGGAGACGACGAAAGATTGCACGCAACGGTAATTTCCTTTTTTAATGCAATGCATTACAAGGAGGGATATTATCAGCTTGCGGTTTACGGTATGCTTTTTAATATATTTTCAATCCTATATTCACACGAAAAAATAAACAGCATTCAAAATACGAAAAAGGGTCGCCACAAAATCGAGGTCATAACCTCTCTCATCGATTGGATAGAACAGCATTATACCGAGCACATAACCTTAAATCAACTCGCCGCCCTCTGCGGAATGAACAAAAAATACCTCTGCCACCTTTTCAGGGAGTTTACCGAGCGAACGCCTATAGAATACATAAACAGTATCCGTATAGAAAACGCCTGCCATGAAATGACGGTAAACCACCGAACGGTAACAGAGGCTGCTATGGAAAGTGGGTTTAACGACCCGAGCTATTTTGCGAGAATCTTCAGAAAATACAAGGGAATGACACCTAAAAAGTACATAAAGGCGCATATGACAAATCCCGAAATCGGAGCAATGCTTTAAAGCAGTATATTAAAAGCCTGCAAACAAGAGCTTGGCACCGAGGCCTCATTGCTTTTCAAAATTCAATGCTCGTGACATCCGGCCTTTTTACCGCTTTTATGCTTCTGCGCCTGAAGGCTGCGGCAATTCGCCTTTCAAAGGAAACAAATCTGTCCTCGTGAAAAAGAGCCCACAGCGTAAAAAGAACTAAAGCAGCTTCGAATAAGGTTTTTAAAATATCCTGAAAATTCATAATTTTACCTCCGCCGAACATTTGTTCGGTCTTTGTGTTTTTATTATAATACAGTTTTTATTCAATGTCAAGCATTTTTATTACTGTATCTATATTTTATCGCCACCACTGTCCCGAAAGCAGGACAGTGGTCCTTTTTCTTACAATTTGCAAAATTTCCCTTATGCCTCGCATTTATATTGACTTTATTTTTGTAATATCATATAATTTATTTATCTTCATAATAACTGCTGAATGTCAAAACGCTAAAAAACACCTTTAACTGTGAGGGATATAAAAAATGGAGAGAGAATCATTTAAATCAAGACTCGGCTTTTTGCTTGTAAGTGCAGGCTGCGCCATAGGGATAGGAAATGTATGGCGATTTCCGTTTGTAGTAGGTCAAAACGGCGGCGGGATTTTCGTGCTTATTTACCTTATTATGCTTGTTATAATGGGTCTGCCCGTGCTTTCAATGGAGCTTGCCGTGGGAAGAGCAAGCAGAAAAAGCGCCATTCTTGCCTATAAAGCACTTGAAAAGCCGAAAGCAAAATGGCATATTCACGGCTGGTTTGCCATTCTCGGCTGCTACATACTTATGATGTATTACACCAATGTTTCGGGCTGGATGCTAAATTATTTCGTAAAATTTTCGACCGGCACCTTTAAAGCAGGTATGGATACCGAGGCCGCAAGCGGAATTTTTTCCGATATGCTTTCGAATCCGCTTGAGATGGGAATATGGATGGCTGTAACCGTTGTTGCCGGAATTCTCATTTGCAGCTTCGGTGTGCGCAAGGGGCTTGAAAGGGTAAGCAAAATAATGATGAGTGCTTTATTTTTGCTTATAATCGTTCTTGCAATACACAGCTTTACACTCTCGGGTGCAAAGGAGGGGCTCTCATTTTATCTCGTACCGAACCTGAAAAGTGTTAAATCTGTCGGCATAGGAAGGGTTATAGCCGAGGCTATGAACCAGTCCTTTTTCACGCTGAGCCTCGGAATAGCCGCAATGGAAATATTCGGAAGCTATATGAGCAAGGAAAGAACACTTATCGGCGAGGGAGCGAAAATCTGCGCTCTTGACACCTTTGTCGCAATCTCGGCGGGTCTTATTATATTCCCCGCCTGCTTCAGCTACGGTGTTGAGGTTACCTCAGGCCCGAGCCTTATATTTGTAACACTACCTAATGTTTTTGTTAATATGGCAGGCGGCCGTGCTTGGGGAACTCTCTTCTTCCTCTTTATGACCTTCGCCTCTTTTTCAACCGTAATAGCGGTTTTTGAAAATATAATGTCCTCCTGTATGGACACCTTCGGCTGGAGCAGAAAAAAAGCGGCGATTATAAACGGAGTAATCGTGCTTATTATAAGCATCCCCTGTGTTTTAGGGTACAATGCTTTAAGCGGCGTTCATCCCATAGGCTCAAGAGATATACTTGACAGTGAGGATTTTCTTGTAAGCAACATTCTTCTCCCTCTCGGCTCCCTTGTATACCTTCTGTTCTGCGTCACCAAATGGGGATGGGGCTTTAAGAGCTATCAGGCAGAGGCTAACACCGGAAAGGGCCTTAAGGTTAAGAATTGGATGAAGTGGTATTTTCTGTTTGTTTTACCGATACTTATAGCGGCGATATTTGTTATCGGCCTTATAGGCTGAGCTATCTTAGAAGGGTAAAGCTTATGTACAAAGCATCAGAAGAAAGATATAACAGGATTCCCTACAACCGTTGCGGCGCAAGCGGTCTTAAGCTGCCCGCAGTTTCTCTCGGTATGTGGCACAGCTTCGGTGATACAGCCTCGTATAAAAATATAACCGAGCTTGTATTCACCGCCTTCGATAACGGTATCACTCATTTTGACCTTGCAAACAATTACGGTCCCTCAGCCGGCAGCGCCGAAAAAAGCCTCGGCAGAATTTTAAAAGAAAGCCTCGGCTCTTACCGTGACGAGCTTATAATCAGCACAAAGGCCGGTCACGAGATGTGGAGCGGGCCCTACGGCAACTGGGGCAGCAGGAAATATCTGCTCGCAAGCCTCGACCAAAGCCTTTGCAGGCTGGGGCTCGATTATGTTGATATTTTTTATCATCACCGTATGGATCCGGAAACTCCCCTTGAAGAAACAATGCTCGCTCTTTCCCAAGCTGTAACAAGCGGCAAGGCACTTTATGTCGGCCTTTCAAATTACGACGGTAACACTATGCGCCAAGCAGCCGAAATACTCACACGGCTGAATTGCCCGTTTATTATAAATCAAAACCGGTATTCGATTTTTGACCGTACCATAGAACAAAACGGCTTAAAGGAAACCGCAGCCGAGCTGAAAAAAGGTATAATAGCTTTCAGTCCTCTCGCTCAGGGAATGCTTACAGGCCGCTATTTAAACGGAATTCCGACTGACAGCCGTATTATGACCGACGGCAGATTTTTAACCGAAAACAACATAACCGAAAATTACCTTACCACCGTAAAAAAGCTCAATAAAATTGCCGGTGAGCGAGGTCAGTCCTTAGCGCAAATGGCGCTTGCATGGGTTTTAAGAAACAACTCCGTGACAAGCGTATTGATAGGTGCTTCTAAGCCGGCGCAAATTCGCGAAAATCTTAAGGCAGTAGAAAACACGGCTTTCTCCAAAGAGGAGCTTGCTGCTGTTGACGAAGCGTGTAAAGACCTCTAAAAACCGAAAACAAATTAAAACACATATTAAAAATGCGCAAAAAGCAAAAATCGCTTTTTACGCATTTTTTGGCTTTCACAGCTTAATTTTTAAGCATTTTTCGTAAATCGGGTGCATTTGAATTTCTGTTACAGTAAGCTTTTGCACGGAAAGAAAATTTCAGCTGTTGTTTATATGTGTACGGCAATATTTATTTTTAAAAGCACCGGGGCTGATTTTTTCGTGATAAGTAAAAAACTTTACAAACAGGTTTTCCTCACCGTAGCCGAGCTCGGCTGCAATCTGCTTTATGCTCATATCGGTGGTAAGCAGTAAATCCTCTGCAAGCTTAATTCTACGCAGGGCAATGTACTCCTTCAAGCCCACACCGTGTATTTTTTTAAAATATTTGCCGAGATAATCTGCATTATATCCCAAATTCCGAGCCATTTCAGAAACGGTAATACCGCTGTTTATGTGATTTCTTATGTATTCGGTTATTTTAATTCCAAGTGCGGTATCGGCGCAATTTTGTTCTGTCGAAAGTCGATTAAGCTCCTCAAAAATCAG
>CAYLQF010000041.1:0-6353 GCA_964385735.1 uncultured Ruminococcus sp.
AAAAAAGCAGACTTTCTCTCGTTTAGAAAATCTGCTTTGTCGACAGTCTGAATCGGTCTGCACGAAAGCGTGCAGACCGATTTTCTGCTGTAAATATGAACTGTTTGTTAATAGTCAGGAAAAGTCAAAAAATTTTTGAAAAAGTGTTGACTTTTTAAAAATCGAGGCTATAATATAATTGTTGGCACTCAAAAGCGAAGAGTGCTAAAACCTTTTCAAAACCGATGGAGGTGTGTGAATCACGGAGCTTTCGCCAAGAAAAAAAGCCGTTCTCGCTGCTATAGTAAAGGAATATATCGAAACCGGTGAGCCTGTCGGCTCTAAAATGCTTTCGAAGCTTCTTGAAAATGCTCCTTCAACCGCAACCCTACGAAATGAAATGAATGAGCTTTGCGGTCTCGGATATCTTTCTCAGCCTCACACCTCAGCAGGCAGGGTCCCTACAAGCCTTGCATACCAAATGTATGTTGAAAATTTAATGCAGCCCTCGGTATTGGGTGATTCTGTAAAAAAGCATATAGATATGCTCTTAAATTCCGGCTCAGCGGCTATAGAGGATATCCCAAGGTCGGCGGCGGAATCTCTCAGCGAGCTTACAGGCTACCCCTCCTTTTATTCCTATAATGGCAATAACGATCTCTTTTTCAAAAAGGTTCACCTTATGCATATAGGAAAGAGGTCTGCTGTAGTGCTCGGAATAATTTCCGACGGAAGAACCCAAAGCAGAATGTGCAGATTGCCTTATGAGACGGCGGTGGAATTTGACCGTGTTTTTGAGCATACGGTTAAAGAAAAAATACTGAAAAAGCCGCTTTTATCACTTGATACCGCCCTTCTTCAAAGCCTTGTGGCAGCTCTTGAGGGAATGAGCTTTGATATGCTTCCTATTTTCAGTGAGCTATTTGAAATGGCTCAAAGCGCTTCAAGACCCTTTGCTTCTGCTTGCGGCGTCTCAAGGCTTTATGAATTCTCAAGCTCAGACAGCTTAAGAAGACTGACCGCACTTCTTTCATCACCCGAGATATTTTTATCGGTTATTGATAAGGCGGGAAAGAATAAAAATGTAATTTTCGGAAGTGATACGGTTTTTCCGGAGCTTTCGGACAAAACTTTTATAGTATCGGATTATGAATCAAACGGTGTTAAAAGCGGTAAGATAGGTATAATCGGACCGTACAGAATGCCTTATGAAAGTATAATACCGAGTGTAGAATATGCCGCAGAGGAGCTTTCAAGGCTGATGACGGCTGCTGCAAAGGATTTGGAGGATTGATTTTGTGACAGAAGAAATCAAAAAAGAACAGCAGGATGAAAAATCGGAAGCAAGGGTGACCGAAAAAAAAGAAAAAAAGAAGCCTAAAAAGGAAAGCGAAGCAGAACAGCTTAAACAACAGCTTTCCGAAAAGGAGGATCTGCTGAAACGCACGGCTGCGGAATTTGACAACTATAAAAAGCGCACCGAGCGGGAAAAAGCAGGTGTTTCGGAGTTTGCAAGAGCAGGAGTTATAAAAAAGCTTCTTCCGATAATCGATAATATAGACCGTGCCTCTGCAGCCGAGCAGGGAAGTGCGGAATATATGAAGGGAATTGAGATGATAATAAAGCAGTTTGTTTCATTGAAGGCTTCCCTTGAAATCGAAGCTATTGCAAATGAAGGCGATGAGTTTAACCCTCAGCTTCACGATGCCGTAATGCATATTGAAGATGATTCCTTAGGCGAGAATGTAATAGCCGAGGTTTTGCAGCAGGGCTATAGGCTCGGTGAAACGGTTATACGACCGGCTATGGTTAAGGTTGCCAACTAATAAATTTATTTAAATTTTAAAATATAAAAGGAGAAATTACTATGGGAAAAATTATAGGTATAGATTTAGGTACAACTAATTCGTGCGTAGCGGTTATGGAGGGCGGCGAGCCGGTAGTTATAGCTAATGCAGAGGGCTCGAGAACAACCGCCTCCGTTGTTGCGTTTTCAAAAACCGGCGAAAGAATGGTAGGTCAGGTTGCAAAGCGTCAGGCTATAACAAATCCTGACCGTACAATAAGCTCAATAAAGCGTGAAATGGGTACAGACCATACCGTTTCTATCGACGGCAAAAATTACACTCCGCAGGAGATATCCGCAATAATACTTCAAAAGCTAAAGGCCGATGCCGAAAGCTATCTCGGTCAAAGCGTTTCTGAGGCTGTTATAACTGTTCCCGCTTATTTTACCGATGCTCAGCGTCAGGCAACTAAGGATGCCGGAAAAATAGCCGGTCTTGAGGTTAAGCGTATCATAAACGAGCCTACAGCTGCCGCTCTTGCTTACAGCATAGATAAGGAAGACGACCAAAAGGTTATGGTATATGATCTCGGCGGCGGAACCTTCGATGTATCTGTAATCGAGATGGGTGACGGTGTTCAGGAGGTTCTCGCAACCGCAGGTAACAACCGTCTCGGCGGCGATGATTTCGATAAGCGCATAATGGATTATGTAGTTAAAACCTTTAAGGCAGAGCAGGGCATTGACCTTTCGGGAGATAAAATGGCTATGCAGAGGGTTAAGGAGGCTGCCGAAA
This sequence comes from uncultured Ruminococcus sp., assembly GCA_964385735.1. Taxonomy (GTDB): domain Bacteria; phylum Bacillota; class Clostridia; order Oscillospirales; family Acutalibacteraceae; genus UBA737. The sequence goes on from CAYLQF010000041.1 coordinate 2,562, forward strand.
AGGCAAAAATAGACCTTTCCGCTATGACTACAACCGATATAAATCTTCCCTTTATAACTGCCGATTCAACCGGTCCGAAGCACTTTGAAACAACCCTTACAAGGGCTAAGTTCAATGAGCTTACCGCAGATCTTGTTGAAGCAACTATGGCTCCTGTTCGTCAGGCACTTTCGGATTCCGGTCTTTCAAAGAGCGATATTCATAAGGTTCTTATGGTCGGCGGTTCTTCCCGTATCCCCGCAGTTCAGGAGGCTGTTAAAAGCTTTATGGGCTCGGAGCCCTTTAAAGGCATTAACCCCGACGAATGTGTCGCTATAGGCGCAGCCCTACAGGCAGGCGTTTTGGGCGGCGATGTTAAGGGTCTGCTCCTTCTTGATGTAACTCCGCTTTCACTCGGTATCGAGACTATGGGCGGTGTTTCAACAAAGGTTATTGAAAGAAATACCACTATTCCCACAAAGAAGAGTCAAATATTCTCTACCGCTGCCGATGGTCAGACCTCTGTTGAGGTTCATGTTCTTCAGGGTGAGCGTGAATTTGCTAAAGACAATAAAACCCTCGGTGTTTTCCATCTCGACGGTATTGCTCCCGCTCCGAGAGGTATTCCTCAGATAGAGGTAACCTTCGATATCGATGCTAACGGTATAGTTCATGTATCTGCAAAGGACCTCGGAACAGGCAAGGAAAACAATATAACCATAACCTCAAATACAAATATGTCTAAGGAAGATATAGACAAGGCTGTAAAAGAGGCAGAGGCTTATGCGGCAGAGGATAAGAAGCGCAGAGAAAATGTTGATATCCGCAATAATGCCGATCAGATGATTTATCAGACCGAAAAGACCGTTTCCGAATTCGGGGATAAGCTTTCCAAGGATGAAAAATCAAAGATTGAAGCCGCTAAGGAGGCCTTGAAGGAGGCCTTAAAGGGCGAGGATACCGATGCTATAAAGGCAAAGCAGGAAGAGCTGCAAAAGGAAATTTATGCAGTCAGCGAAAAGGTATATAAGGCTGCTGCAGAGGCACAGGGTGCAGCCGGTGCACAGTCGGGTGATCAGTCTTCGGCAAATAACGGCGCAGACGATAATGTCTACGAAGCGGATTATACCGATGTTGACGACAGCAACAAGAAATAATCGTATAATACCATAACAGCTGCGGGCAGCGCTATGCTGCCCGTCGGCATTACTTATTGTTTGCAGGAGAAATTGTTGTGTCTGAAGAAAAAAGAGATTATTATGAGGTTCTCGGAGTTGACAAGTCAGTAAGCGACGATGAGCTGAAAAAGGCCTATAGAAGGGCCGCAAAAAAATATCATCCTGATTTACATCCCGGCGATAAAGAGGCTGAAAAAAACTTCAAGGAAGTAAACGAAGCATACGAAATTCTTTCGGATAAGGAAAAGCGTGCTCGTTACGATCAGTTCGGTCATGCGGGTGTTGACCCCAATTTCGGTGCGGGTCAGGCAGGCGGAGCTTATGGCGGCGGCTTTGGCGGCTTCGGTGATTTCGGCGACCTCGGTGATATATTGGGCAGTATGTTCGGCGGTGGCTTCGGCTCCGGCAGAAAAGCGAATCCGAATGCACCGAGGAGAGGAAACGATGCTGCGGCTTCGGTTAATCTGTCCTTTGAAGAAGCGGCTAAGGGTTGCAAAAAAACCGTAAAGGTAACAAAAATAGATAATTGCTCCGAGTGCTCGGGTACAGGCTGTGAAAAGGGCAGCTCTGCCAAAACCTGCCCCGTATGCCACGGCAGCGGTCAGGTTTCAACAGTTCAGCGCACACCGTTCGGTCAAATGCAGACTCAGCATATCTGTGATAACTGCCACGGCACGGGAAAGATAATCGATAAGCCCTGTCATACCTGCGCCGGCAAGGGCAGAATAAGGCATACTGTTGAACAAACCGTTGATATTCCCGCCGGTATAGACGACGGTCAGGTTATAAACCTTCGTGGCGGCGGAGATGCCGGCGTAAACGGCGGTCCATCCGGTGACCTCAGAATAAGCGTTAATGTTCGTCCGCATCCTATATTCGAGCGTGACGGCTATGATGTTTACTGTGAGATACCCGTGACCTTTGCACAGGCAGCTCTCGGTGCCGAAATAATAGTGCCCACACTTGACGGTAAGGTGAAATTTACCATTCATGAGGGAACTCAGCCTGGGGATGAATTCAAGCTTAGGGGTAAAGGAATACAGCGCCTTAACTATGTCGGCAAGGGCGATCAATATGTTAAAATTTCGGTTGAGGTTCCGAGAAGTCTTGATAAAGCTCAAAAGGAAAAGCTAAAGGAATTTGAAGCCGCAACAGGCGATAAAAATTATAAGAGCAAAAAAAGCTTTTCGGATAGGGTAAAGGAGTTTTTCGGTGAATAACCGATACAGCTTTTAATCCTCGTCGTTTTTTATAATATCCTCAAGCGTTTCACGCCTTACGGCAATGTAAGGCGTGTTATTTTTTAACATAACAATGCTCGGTCTTGCGAGTCGGTTGTAGCTTGATGCCATAGAGTAATTATAAGCGCCTGTACAAAGGCATACTACCCTGTCACCTCGTTTGATGCTTTTAGGAAGATATACATTCTCAGCTATAATATCTCCGCTTTCACAGCATCTTCCCACAAGATTGCATAGCATAGTATCCTCCTGCTCCTCTTTTTTGCAGGCTAAAATCTCATAGCGGGATTTATACAGTGCAAATCTCGGATTGTCTGCCATAGAGCCGTCAACCGATACATAAACCGTACCGTTTGCCGCTTTTTTAACAGAGCCTACGGTATAAACGGTTATTCCGGCCCCTGCGACAATATATCTTCCGGGCTCAAAGCTTATTCTCGGCATTTTAATGCCGAGCTTTTTTGTTTTATTTAAAGCAAAGTCCGAAAGCCTTGAGAATAATTCTTCAATGTCAATATCGCTTTGGCTTTGCGTGTAAGCTACGCCGAAGCCGCCGCCGAGGTCAAGCTCCTCGGTCTGAAAGCCGAGGGAGGTGTATATATCGTAAATAAAATCAATACATATTCCGCAGGCCTTTAAATATGCATCGATATCAAATATCTGCGAGCCTATATGGCAATGGAAGCCGCATAGCTTTATATTCTTGAGTGAAATTGCCTGCATAGTAAGCTCTTTTGCGTCTCCGTTTTCAATCGATACGCCGAATTTCGAGCCTTCACCTGCTGTATTAACCTCCTTGAAGGTATGTGGATCTATGCAGGGCGTTATTCTTATAAGTATTTTTTGAACAGTACTTGTTTTTTCGGCAATGCGTTGAATTGCCGAAAGCTCCTCTTGGTTATCGCATATAAACAGACCTACCCTTTTATCTATCGCATATATAATATCCTCGTCGGTCTTGTTGTTTGAATGAAAGTATAATCTGTCGGCAGGGAAGGAAGCGCTTAAGGCGGTGTGAATTTCACCTTGAGACACAACATCCGCAAATAAGCCCTCACTCCGGATTATTTTGTAAATTGCTTTAAACGCCGCCGCCTTTGAGGCGTAGCATATTCTGCTTTCATCCCCGAAATACCTTGCGGCACAGTTCTTAAGAATACGGCACCTTTCTCTGATAATATCCTCGCTCATAATATAAAGCGGAGTTTTGTAATTTTTTGCAAGCATATTTATACTGCTTTCGGCAAAGTAAAGCTCTCCTTGACGGTATACAATCGCCTTATTGGCGCTGTTTTCCTTTTGAAGCATATATACCTTCCTCTCAAATTTTTATATATTACTATTTATGCCCTCCTTGTTGATATTGATACCGCATAAAAAAGCTGTACAGGGGA
>CAYLQF010000041.1:6453-12575 GCA_964385735.1 uncultured Ruminococcus sp.
CCTTAAAATTTCATCATTTTAATTTTACGAACTGCTTATCCTCAATATGAATAATACTGTCGCAAACACTTATAGATGTATTGCGGTGGGTTATAAATATTACGGTTTTGTCGGTCATACTCTTGATGTTTGATAAAACTGCGGTTTCGGTTTGTTCATCGAGAGCCGAGGTTGATTCGTCAAGCAAAAGAATAGGTGCATCGAAAATGAGTGCCCTTGCTATCGATAGGCGCTGAATTTGACCCTCGGAAAGACCTGCTCCCCGTTCCGAAAGCTTTGTATCGAATTTATCGGGAAGAGTCATAATAAAGTCGTATATATCGGCGGCCCTTGCAGCCTTTTCGATCTGCTTGTCCGACACATTCGGATCGCAGAGGGAAAGGTTTTCTCTTATGGTGCAGGAAAGTATCATATTCCCTTGAGGAACATAGGAAAACATACCTCTTGTCGATGCATCAATAGGAAGTGTGCCGTTGAAGCTTAAGCTGCCCGAGGAGGGACTGTAAAGCCCTAAAAGCAGCTTAAAGAGAGTGCTTTTTCCACCGCCCGATTCGCCTGTTATGGCTGTTATTTTGCCACGCTGTATTTCGGCAGTGCAATTGTTAAGAATTGTCTCGTTTCCGTAACCGAAGCTTAGTGAGGATATATTTATCCTTTCAAAATTTTCCTTCAGCTCCTTTAGAGTGTCGTTTGTAATGGGAGCCTCCTCGTCTCCAATATTTTCAAGCTCTATAAGGCGCTCTGCCGAAGCAATCATAGAATAATACTGCGGTATTATGCCCGAAACGCTTTGTAGTGGCGATTTCAAAATGGAAATCAGCTGTAAATAGTAATAAAGAGTGCCGTAGGTGATAACGCCCGTAGCTATTTGCGATGCGCCCCATATAAGAACAATATAGTATCCGAAGGTGAAGAACGAATTAAGACACATTGAAATAAGAACAAAAACAAAGTTGCGTTTTATCTTAATTTTCAGGTTTTGATGCATATATTCGTTCAGCTTGTTTAAAATCGGACGCTCGCTTTCAAAGGTTTTGATAACAACTATATTTGCAAAGCTCTCCTGTAAAAACGACCTCGAAAGGCCCTCGGTTCGGCTGACCTCTTTATGAAGATACTTGTATTTTCTGCTTATTTTTCTGCCGAAAAACGGTAGTAAAATTCCGAGCAACACCACAATCAGCGCAAAAATATAATTTTCGACAAGCAACGCCCCTACGCCTACGATTATTTTGGTAAGTATAGAGCATATATTAGGTATCAGGCTTACCGAGGAGGATACCACCTGATCGATATCTGTCGTAAATCTGTTTAAAAGGTCACCGGAGTGGTGGTCGAACACACCACGGTATTTCTTTCTCAGGACAGATGAAAACATATAATCTCGCATTGAAATTGTCATTTTGCCCGAAATGCGAACATTAAGCATAGAAATCAGGGCATCGGAAGCTATCTGTAATATAGCGGAGACTGCGAGAAAAACCGTGCATAGGGCTATCTTTTCAAGTGCCCTTTCCGTGCCTGCGTTTATTACATCCTTTGAAAATTTCGCCAAGGCAATAACTAAAACCGAGCTCAAAATGTTGAGCGTACAAACTCCGATTATTTGCGGCAGGAACCTCTTAACTCTTTGGTATACCCATTTAACGGTTGAGCTGTTTTCTTTTAACTTCTTTTTTTTATTCATTCTTCAACAATACCGTTCCTCTTTAATGTTTTAACGAATATATCTATATCATTTAGGGCGAGAACAGTTGAAATTTCGAAATTTTCAAGCAAAATACTCAGCAGCTCTTCTTTTGTTCTCGGTGCTTCCTTAAGCTTTTTGAAAAGAAATGCGGCAGTTTCGTTTAATGAAACCGAGCTTTGCAGATTGCATACCTTCGGGTTTTCGCTTTCAACATAGTTTTTTCCGTCTCTGCGGACCAAAATAAAGTTATCGCAAATTTTCATATAAAGTCACCGCTTTCACTTGATTTTTTTATAATTATATACTAAAATAATATATATTGCAAGGATAAAAGAATATGTTTTAAACGGAGAAGACTTATGGATACTTTTTTTGAACAGATAGTATATGTGGGAAGAAACGGCAAGAAAACGGCACTTATAGTACTTATATGGCTGCTTTGCATTGCGCTGAGTGTCGGCGCATTTTGGTTTTTCGGGCTTATGCCGCTTTCTGTTTTAATTATAGCGGGAATGATTTACGGTGCATATAAGCTAACCTCACTTTTCTATGTCGAATATGAGTATATAGTAACAAACGGCTCCTTTGATATTGATAAAATAATCGCCAAAAGCTCAAGAAAAAGGGTTATCAGCCTTGAGCTTTCCGAGGTTAACGGTATTGAAAGGTATAATCCGGCGGCAAAGGATGTATGTGATGTTAAGCTGGTGGCCTGTAACGAAAATGCCGCCGGCGCTTATAAAATGACCGTTGTCGGCAAGGAAAACAAAAAAACCGTTATTGTTTTTGCTCCCGATGAGCGAATAAAAGGGGCTATGACTAAATTTTTGCCGAGATTTATTTCAAGCTCGGCTTTTAAATGATTATGAAGAATAAATCGGATATGATACTGTCCGCTTCTCAAATTAAAGAGGCTGAACATAGCGCCGTATCCGGCGGAGCCGATTTAAGCGGGCTTATGTACAACGCAGGAAGCGGCTTGGCAAGGGCGGTAAACGAGCGGTTTAGGGTGAAGGGAAAAAGTATAACCGTTGTTTGCGGCTCCGGCAACAACGGGGGAGACGGTATAGTTGCCGCTGCCGAGCTTTCAAGGCTGGGGGCAACGGTTTCTCTTTACCTTCCGTTCGGTATTCCCGCAACGAAGACCGCCGAGCCGTTCATAACTAATATTAAAGGCCTTAAAGCTTTAGAGGCTGTGCCCTCAGAATGTGATATTCTTATTGATTGCCTTTTCGGTACGGGCCTTAACAGGCAGCTTGAGGGAAAGGCAAGGGAAACTGTAGCGGCTATGAATAGCTGTAGGGCGGTTAAAATAGCCGCCGATATTCCCAGCGGTGTTCCGGCTGACGGTGATTTTGCGCCCGAAATCGCATTTTCGGCTGATATAACCTATACCTTTATAGCGTATAAGCTCAGCGCTGTGCTCCCCCAAACCTCACAGTACTTCGGTGAGATTGAGGCTATCGATATCGGTGCCGAGCCTATAAGTTATACCTGCCGCACAGTTGCTCCGCCCTCCTTGAAAAAAAGACCTAAAAATTCTCATAAGGGAAGCTTCGGAACTCTGTTGCTTTTCTGCGGAAGCTACGGTATGTGCGGAGCGCAGATTTTTGCGGCAGAGGCGGCATATGCATCGGGCGTGGGAATGTGCAGAGCATTTGTTTGCGATAAAAATTATACTGCGCTTTCCGTAGCTGTGCCGCAGGCAGTCACCCTGCCTGTACCCACGCTTAAGTCCGGAGCACCCGATATACCGCAAAAGCTTGCACAAAAGGAAATCGAAAAAAGCTCGGCGGTGCTTATAGGCTGCGGACTCGGAAATAATGACGATTCCTTGCAAATCGTGAAAAATGCTTTATCCGCACTTTCTGTTCCCGCCGTTCTTGATGCGGACGGAATAAATTGTGTCTCAAAAGACATAAGTATATTAAAAAGGGTAAAAGCTCCTTTAATTCTCACCCCGCATCCCAAAGAAATGTCAAGACTGTGCGGCAAAACCGTTTCTGAAATAAATAATAATCGTATTTTTTGTGCAAGGCAGCTTGCAGAGGAATATAACTGTATTGTTGTTTTAAAGGGTGCAAATACTGTTATCGCTTCGCAAAACGGTGAGGTGTTTATAAACACAACCGGAAATGCCGGTATGGCGGTTGCGGGTAGCGGTGATGTGCTGTCGGGTATAATAGCCGCCCGTCTTGCTCAGGGTGATGACCCTCTTTCGGCGGCGTTGTGCGGTGTTTATATTCACGGCCTTGCGGGTGACAGAGCCGCAGCCGAAATCGGCGAGACCGCACTTATTCCGCAGGATATTATAAGGGAGCTTAAAGCCTGTTGGGGGATTTAGCCTTGAAAAAAGCCTTTAGCTTTCTTGTTGTCGCCTTTTTAACCGTTTTCTTGTGCGCTTGTAACGATAAAACCGAGGCTGAGCCGCAGCTTAAAAATATAGGCTTTATTGCGGATTTCAGTCTTGAAAACGGTAAGACCTCGTTTTCCTGCTTTGTTGACGGTAGCGGCGGTATAAAAGCCTCGGTGCTGTCTCCGAGCAGCGCCTCGGATATGCTTTTTGCTATAAATTCAACCGAAACGGCGGTCTCCTATAAGGGCAGTACATATGCCCCGACCGGCGGCGAATTTCCTGCTGAAAATACCGTTCGGGCACTTTACGAGGCAATAACCGATGCTTCGTTAAAGCAGCTTTCGGTTACCGATGGCGAGAATTGTACCTTAAAGGGTAAAATCGGCTGCGGTGACTATGTATTTACTTTTTCGCCGTCAGGCATTCCGCTTTGTCTTGAAATACCTCAATGCGGATATGAAATTATTTTTAAGGATGTATGTGTTGACAAAATTTGAGTTTTTGTTATAATAAATATAACGGAAGTACAAATTAAGGATAAGAGAGGTTTTGTTTTATGAAAGGCTTTTTTAAGGTTTTAGGCGCTCTTGTTGCCGCTGCCGCATTTGTTGTGGGGGTTCTTGCTATTGTTGATAAGGTTTGCAATAAAAACAGAATTAAGGGCGATTATCTTCTCTGCGATTCCGATGAAGAGGAAATTGCAGAGGAATAATTTAAGCGCTGTTTAAAAAAGCGAAAGCTCAGGGCAGATTTTGCCCTGAGCTTTTTTTTGTGTCAAGAAAGCCATACATTAAGCGTGTGGCGCAAAAGAGGCTTTTGCGATTGGTAATTCCGCCGCAGCGTTAGGCTTCCTCTGATGAGGGAGAGAATAAGTTATAATATAGCCTTTTCTTACTATTCCTCAGGCACCTTGCGGTATTTAGCCCTATACTTTTTTCTTGAAATAATCCCTTGTTTCCTTTCCGACTGTTCCGCTTAAAAGAACAAGGGCAACAAGGTTCGGGAATGCCATAAGACCGTTGAATATATCGGCGAGATTCCAAACCGCCGAAACGGTCATATAAGGTCCTGCGGCAACGGCGAGAATATAAAGAATTCTGAATGCGGTAAGAATTTTTTGCTTTCTTCCGCCAATAAGGTATTCAAGGCAACGCTCGGAATAATAGTCCCAGCCGAGAATTGTTGTGAAGGCGAAAAATGTAAGACATAACGACAAAATAATAACACAAATATCGTTATTGAAGGGCAGACCGTTTTTCCATGCATAAGCCGTAACATCAAAACCCTCAAGAGCCTTTCCGGTAATATTCGGGTTCCATGCTCCGGTTATAACAACCGTAAGGCCGGTCATTGTGCATATTACAATGGTATCTATAAAGGTGCCTGTCATTGTAACAAGACCCTGCCTTACGGGAGATTTTGTCTGAGCGGCGGCAGCGGCTATCGGTGCAGAGCCGAGACCTGCTTCGTTTGAAAAAATACCTCTTCCGACACCCTTTTGAATTGCGATTTTAAGGGTAATGCCGGCAATCGCACCGCCAACTGCCTTAACATTAAACGCACTTCGGCATATAAGGGAAACGGCTGCGGGAATTTTGCTTGCGTTAAAGCAAAGAATTATAATTGCAAACAAAACATAGGCAACGGCCATAAACGGAACTATAATTTCCGAAACCTTTGCTATACGCTTAACCCCTCCTATAATAACGAGTGCCGCAAAAACCGCAACAAGAGCTCCCGTTATGATTATAGGCAGAGTTATTTCTGTGCTTTCTCCTATGGTGAAAAGAGCCTTTGAATCAAACACTCTGTTAGCGGCAGAGGTAATGCCGTTCACCTGAGTTATTGTTCCTATACCCAAAATTCCGGCAAGCACGCCGAATAATGCAAAAAGCTTGCCGAGCCATTTAAAGCTTATGCCGAATTTATCCTTAAGACCCTTTTCGATGTAATAAAACGGGCCGCCTAAGGCGTGACCGTCGGCATCTACCTTGCGGTACTTAACCGCAAGTAAGCCCTCCGAATATTTTGTTGCCATTCCGAAAAATGCCGCTATAAGCATCCAAAGAAGTGCTC